>CAYXWJ010000009.1:0-11691 GCA_964468775.1 Candidatus Woesearchaeota archaeon | reverse complement strand
ACCATAACCCATCTGTCTCAGGATGAATGCAAGCAGTGCTGATTTCTCGCTGCAAGTCCCCTGATTCTCGTAAAGAACTTCGTAGGGGTATCTGGAATAGTTCACACTCAAATTCCCCCCAAGATAAATCGTCCTGTTGGAAAACCCATAGGGAATGTTCTGCACGATGCTTATAGCAATCCTCACCTGGTCGTCTCGGTTTGTTGTAATGTTCTGGATTTTTTCCACCAAAGGCAAAAGCAAATTCTTCTGCTGCAGCTCATTCATGCTCTTAAGCTCAAAATCGGATCTTTGAGGTTGCTCGCTTCCGGAATAAAAAGCGCTTCTGGAAACAGTCTCAAGATATTTGTCCATCCCCTCATAGACAGTAAGATTGATTTCTCCAGGCTTCCCATCCAAAACATAATTCAAAGTCAGGTTTTTAGGGCCGGTCTGATAAGGTGAGATGCAAGAGTTCCCGCGCCGAGTCATATTTGCCGCACATCCGCAAACAGAGGCGTCTTCAATAAGATTTCCTTGCGAGCAGAAATACGGCTTCACCAAAGAACAAGAACCGTAAAATGTGCCGTCTCCGCATGTTGGCGTAGCCTGTTTTTTCACAGAAGACGAGCCAAGACCAAAAGCAAGAACAGTTAAGAGCACAACAACTACAATCAGTATAGGAAAATATTTCGGACGCGCAGAGTCTGTCGCACTTGCTACAGCGCGATTAACAGGAATTCTCACCTCTTTCTTTCTGGCCATCATCTAAATTAGAAGAAGGATTATAAAAAGATAACTACTCGATATAGATCCCTGGTTTCTCTGGCCTCGCTTTCCGTGATTTGTTCTCAGGGTCGTATTTCTTTTTGTCATTCACGGCAAAAACTTTAAGCGAAAGATTTGTTTTTTTCTCGATGAAAGCCATGTTGCTTTTGTAAGTTTCAACTTCATTTGGAATCACGTAAAGATAAAGATTCTTGTGGGTCATTTCTTTTCCTCTAACAAGTTTTACTATATTATTTACGTCATTGACGACTCCTTCAATAACTTTTTTCTCCTTGTCAAACTTTTCATTGATTTTCTTCGCGTCATAAGAAGGCCAGTCTGCCAGGCTAATGAAACTCTTGTTTCCTAACTTCGCCCAAAGCTCTTCTGAAATATGCGGGCAGAAGGGAGAAAGAAGTTTAAGGAAAATTTCCGCGTCGCGCTTGGATGTTTTTTCGGAAAAAGATGAGAATAAATCGCGAAGGCTTATTACGGCAAAATTATATTCCATCTTTTCTATATACTCTGTAATTTCCTTCACAGATTTGTTTATGATATGCTCCGATTTTGCCGAGGCCGCCTGCTTTCTGGACCTGTTTTTTAACTTATTGGCCTCAAAAAAATCCATGACTTTGTTTATGAAACGGGAACTGCCCTCAATTCCCTCGTCGCTCCATGAAATATCTTTATCAGGAGAAGCGATAGAAACAAGAAAGATTCTTGCTATGTCTATGCCGTATTTCTTTGATATTTCCTCAGGCAAAACAACATTTCCTCTGGATTTTGACATCACATATCCATCTGTCCCATGGAGCATTCCCTGATTGAACAGCTTAGTAAAAGGTTCGTCCTGTTCCAAGAACCCTAAATCTCTCAGCGCTTTCGTGAAAACCCTCGCGTAAATAAGATGCATCGTCGCGTGCTCCGCGCCGCCGATATATTGGTCGACAGGCATCCAGTATTCTTCTTTCTTGAATTCAAATGGCTTCCTCTTGTTACGCGGATCCGTGAACCTCAAAAAATACCAGCTGCTGTCAAAGAAAGTGTCCATCGTATCTGTTTCCCTTTTAGCCGCACCGCCGCAGCGAGGACATTTCACATCGAGAAATTTTTTGTTCGTTTCAAGAGGATTTCCTTTCCCGAATTTCACGTCTTTAGGAAGCAACACAGGAAGATTCTTTTCCGGAACAGGAACAATGCCGCATTCGTCGCAATAAATAACAGGAATCGGCGTCCCCCAATATCTCTGTCTTGAAACAAGCCAGTCCCTCATCTTGTATTGAATTGTTTTCCGCGCAAGCCCTTTCTTGGCCAAAAGTTTTATGATTTTATCGCGCGCTTTCGCGCTGCCCATTTCATTAAACTCTCCCGAGTTGACTAGTGTTCCCGCACCTTCATACGCCCGTGGAATTTCAATCTCTCCCACACTGTTTTTTCTTTCATAAACTTCGTATTCCTCCGGTTCAACAACTACCTTTATTGGAATATCATACTTTTCCGCGAATTCAAAATCCCTTTGGTCATGCGCAGGTACTGCCATAACCATTCCCGAACCATAATCAGCGACGACAAAATTCCCCGCATAAACAGGAATGCGTTCGCCATTTATTGGATTGATTGCATAGCTTCCAGTGAAAACTCCTTCCTTATCCGTGCTCTCAAGCTCCTTTTCCGAAACGCTCTTCATTTTTTTCAGGAATGCATCAACTTCCTTCTCCTGCTCCGGCGTCACCAATTCTGAAAGCCTTTCGTGCTGTGCAGAAACAACCATGAAAGTAACTCCAAAAATGGTGTCTGCACGCGTCGTGAAGATTTTCCAGCTTTTCCCGTCAATATCAAAAATGATTTCCGCGCCCTCGCTTCTTCCAATCCAGTTTTTCTGCATCGCCTTTATGCGCTCAGGCCATTCCAACCTGCTCAACCTCTCCAAAAGCTCTTCAGCATAATCCGTTGTCTTCATAAACCATTGCTCAAGATGCTTTATCTCGACGCTGGTCTCCGGATGACGCCAACATTTCCCATTGTGAACCTGCTCATTCGCCAACACAGTATTGCATTTAGGACACCAATTAACAGCAGATTTTTTCCTATACATGAGGCCTGCTTCTAAAAATTTCAAAAAGAAAAACTGGTTCCACTTATAATATTCCGGGCTGGAAGTCTCAATCTCCCTCGACCAATCATAACTCAGCCCAAGAGATTTCTGCTGTTTGATAAAATTTGAAATCGATTTCGTAGTATATCTCTTGGGATTATCTTTCGCTTTTATTGCCGCATTCTCCGCAGGCAACCCAAAAGAATCATACCCCATAGGATACAATACATTGAAGTCCTGCATCCTCTTAAATCGCGCATAAATGTCTCCTATTGTATAATTGAACGCGTGTCCCATGTGCAATCCGTTTCCAGAAGGATAAGGGAACATTTCAAGAACATAAAACTTTTTTTTCTTAGTGTCTTCTTTTACAGAGAATACCTTTTTATTTTCCCAGCGCTTCTGCCATTTTTCCTCGAGCTTTCTGAAATCTCTCTTTCCTGGTGTCACTGATTTTCTGGCGGGTTTCATGTTAAGAAAACTACTCAGGAACTTTTAAATATTCCCCTCGCATTCAACAATAATGAAGAAAATCCTGGCCAACATAATCGGCGAAAACGTATCTACAAACTCTGCAGACGGATTCTCACTCTACAAAAAAAGTCATTTCGGCGAGCCGGTCGGAGAGAAAATCCAATACTCCTTTCCTGAAGCTCTTTACTTGGAAGAAAGGGGATACATCGAAGTCTTTCAGCGCGGAAAAAAACTTTCTTTCAGGGAACTGATGAAAAAAATTTATTCAAAAGACAGGCGCATAAATGTGAAATACCCTGTATTCAAAGATTTGAGAAACAAAGGATACATCGTGAAGACAGCATTGAAATTCGGCGCAGATTTTAGAGTTTACGAACGGGGCTCCAGTCCAGGAAAGCGCCATGCAAAATGGATTGTCTTCTGCGACTACGAATCAAAGCGCCTGACATGGCACGAGTTCGCGGCAAAGAACCGCGTGGCCCACAGCACGAAAAAGAACCTCCTGTTAGCTGTAGTAGACGAAGAAAACTCTGTAAGTTATTATGAAGTTAGATGGATTAAGCCTTAGTCATATAAATATTTATAACTCTCCCTTCTTTTTCCAGAGCATGCCTATTCAAGATACATCGCAGGTCAAAGACAAGATAATGTCTTTTCTAAAAATGAACGGCCCGAGCCTGCCGGTACACATTGCAGGGAAGATAGAAAACAGCATACTTTTCACATCCGCATTTTTGTCAGAGCTTCTTTCTGAAAAAAGAGTTAAAATAAGCAATATGCGAGTAGGAAATTCGCCTTTGTATTATATTGAAGGCCAAGAGCCGCAACTGGAAAAATTCTCCCAGTATCTAAAAAGCAAAGAGAAAGAAGCATTTTTGTTATTAAAAGACAAAAAATTCCTGAAAGACTCGGTGCAGCAGCCGGCGATTCGCGTCGCGCTCAGGGAAATAAAAGATTTTGCGATTCCTTTCAGGCACGGCCCAGAAGATGAAATTTGGTGGAGATATATCACTGTCCCCCAATCTGAATTCCAGATGCCCAAGGCCGCAGCACCTGCAAAGCTAAAAGAGGAGCCGGTTGAAAAAGATGAAAAACCCCTCAATATCTTTGATAAAGGCCCCGAAACCCGCCAGAAAGAAAAGAAACCTGCACAGCCCAAAAAAAAGAAAAGCCGGCCGGCGCGCAAAAAGAAAAGAGGCTCAAATGAAAAACTTTTCAATGAAGTTAAGGATTTCATGGCCAAAAATTCAATTGAGCTTAAGGACATTTCAAGTTTTTCAAAAAACGAAGTTTCCCTGATAGTGGAAGAAAACGGGAGGCAAAAAGTTCTCGTCGCATTCAACAAGACCAAAGCAGGAGAAAAAGAGATTGCTGCTGCCAGCAAAAAGGCAAGGGAATTGGGATTGCCGTATATAATCCTAAGCAAATCGGGCGTCCTTAAAAAATTAGAGTCATTGATAGAAGACCTAAAAAATCTCGACGGCGTCAAAAGCCTCAACAGCTGATAGCAAGCTTTAAAAACATTCAATCAGGAATCTTAATATGGGAAAAATAAAATCAAAACTGATAAAAAGATCGGCCCGTGAGCTGATTAAACAAGGAATTGAATTCACAGGAAAATTCGACGAGAACAAAAAAATACTTGGGGACACGATGCCAAGCAAAAAGATCCGAAACCAGCTCGCCGGATACGCCACAAGGTTGAAAAAAGCCTAAGCAGATTCGCCAAGTAAAAACTTTTAAATCGATTCTTTCTAATAATTTTGGCTGCGTAGCTCAGTGGTAGAGCGCAAGTCTCATGAGCTTGAGGTCCTGGGTTCGACTCCCAGTGCAGCCACTACATCTTAATTTCTTCTCTAAAAAATCTTTGCTGCTTTGTTGGAACTCCCTTCATCTTATCATCATACAACTTAGAATATCTTAGAAATTTTGAAAACTTCTCTAGATGTTTCGGATTTACAAATCCAACTTCATTCTTAAATAGTTTTAGATTTTTAACGCCATTGAATTGAAACCGATATTGATTTTGAGCATTTTTCCATGTTTTTTTCTTTCGTTTATTTTTGTAGAAGTTTCCTTTAAGTCCTGATTTCTCAAGGTAATCTTTAACCTGCATTATTAATTCAAATGAAATTCCATGAATCTCAAGGCGGGGATAAAGTTTATTCGGGTTTTTAGTCAAAACAACACTTCCATCCGTAGCAAAATATCCTTGAACAAGGTATTTCAGTAAATCTAAATTATGAAAGAAATTCGGAATTTTAATATTTTTCCCCTTCTTCCCGATGGGGAAACCAAGAGAGTGTAATTTTTCGAAAAGAATTTTATCTGTAAAATTAATTTCAATTTTCCCATACTTAAATCTTTCTCTGAATTTAGTTTCTTTATTCCTTAATGAACTAATCAGAGGCACTACAACTGAATTATAAAAAGGTTTATCATCGAAACCACCTGTAATTGAAATAAATCTTCCCGCTTTTCTTTTGTTAGAAGGTCTGCTCAAACAACCGTCACCTAAAAGGATTCCGTACAGCAATGCCCATTTTTTATTCAACCGCATATAGAAACCAGACATTCATTAAATATAAAGCCTTCTCTCATGAGGCAGAGGTCGGGAGTTAAATTCTCCTCAGAGCCATCAAAAATAATTCTAAAATAATATAAAAAGAAAATAAAAAAAATTCTCCTAAACAAAAAAGGAACAAGCTAGGCCAAACAACAAAAATTAACAAAAGAAGATATAATTAATTATCTCCTTCTTCTTGTTCTTCGAGCAGTTTTTTTCTTCGCAGCTTTTCTTGTCGTCTTTCTCTTTGTTGTCTTTCTCTTTGTTGTCTTTCTCTTAGCTGTTTTTCTTTTTGTTGTCTTTCTTGTAGTCTTTTTCTTTGCTCTTCTCATAGGCATTTTAATAGACCTCTTTTTAATTAACCATGTTAAGAATCAAATGTTTAAAAAGTTTTGCTAGACGACGTAAAAAAATTTTATTTTTTTGTATTTTTATCGACGGGAAAATTAAAGTCAAATAAATTAAATTTTTTCTTCTCCATCAATAAGCTTTTTTACAAAATTTTTAAGCTCAGAAATTTTCACACGAATTTGTTTTTTTGTGTCGCGATCTCTGATTGTAGCATCCTTTTTCTTCACGCTTTCTTCATCAATTGTTATGCAAAAAGGTGTTCCGGCTTCATCGTTCCGTGCATATCTTCTTCCGATTGAGCCGCTTTTATCATAAATAACACTCCACTCGTTCTTAAGCAAATCAAAAACTTCAGATGCAATTTTTTCATACTCTGGTTTTTTCACGATAGGAAAAACTGCTGCTTTAATCGGAGCAAGCCGTGGATTCAATTTCAGAACGACATTATCTCGTTCTTTGTTGTAAAAATAAGAATCAAACATGAAAACTAAAAACGCGCGCTCAACCCCCAGCGCCGGCTCGCAGACAACATGCGGCAAAAACCTTTTCTTTGTCTGCTCATCAAAAATTTTCAAATCTTTTCCGGAAAACTTTTCATGTTGCGACAAATCGTAGTCTCCGCGATCTGCAATCCCCTGCAACTCCTTCCATCCGAACGGAAATCTGTATTCAATATCCCACGTATCCGAAGAATAATGTGAAAGTTCCTCGGAAAGATGCTGCCTTATTCTCAAATTATCAAAGCTCACGTCAAGAGCCCTGAACCATGAAAGTTCGGTCGCAAGCCAGTATGCATGCCATTTCCTTCTTATAATCCCTTGCTCAAGGGCCTTCCTTATGTTCATCTTTTCAGGCTCGGCATTTTCCTTCTGCATCTTCTCAGAGAAAATATTTATGTCAACACTTGGAATCTCATAAGGGCATTCTTGCTCAGGCTTTATGAAGTATTCCATTTCCATTTGTTCCATCTCCCTGTCCCTGAAAATAAAATCTCTTGGCGCGATTTCATTTCTGAAACTTTTCCCTATCTGTGCGATTCCTCCAGGCAAAGACATTCTCGCGTTTTCATAAACCTGCTTGAAATTAATAAAGATAAGCTGTGCTGTCTCCGGCCGAAGATAAGCAGTTACAGAATCTTTTTTTACCGGACCGACCTGTGTTGTGAACATGGGATTGAATTCTCCAAGAATTTCATAATCAGGGTTGTTTTCGTACTTTGAAAGCTCATGCTTGTCGACCTTGAATTTCTCTTTTTTCTTTTTGTCATACACTGCAAAATCAATGAAATGTCCGACGTGGCCAGACGCTTCCCAAACTTTCGGGTTTGTGATTATCGCGCCGTCGATTCCAACAACATCCTCTCGTCCGAACACATGAAACTTCCACCATTCTCTTTTTATGTTGTTTTTCAGTTCAACTCCTAGCGGCCCAAAGTCCCAGAAGCCTGCAAATCCGCCATAAATCTCAGCAGAAGGGTAAACAAATCCGCGCCGTTTACAAAATGTCGCTAGCTGCTCAACAGAAATTTCCGTTCGCTCTTCTTGGATTGTAGGCGTTTGAGATTTTGCTTCCGGCTCTTTCTCCATCCTAATCTTTTCATGCTCAAGCTTTTTAATAATTTCCTTGGCTTTTACTTCTGCCTTTTTTCTATCCTTCCCGAGATAAGCAAGCGTCCGCGTTTTGACTTTTCCTTCAACCCTTTTATTCTCATTCAAATAAAAATATTCATTCCCTTTGATTTTTTTCTTGACTATGAAAGCCATAAAAATTAACCACTACAGAAGTATTTAAATCTTGCGTAGGCACTACTTTTTATTTTAAATCTCTTTATTCACCTATTAATGTATCTATTAATACATCTATAGATTAATTTATTCATTTATACATTAATCTATGAATACATTTATAAATGGATATTTCTTCTTGGGTTAAGAGAGGTTGAATATGCAGGACATTTTAGAAGAAAATATTCTAAAGGTAATTCAGAATTCCAACGAGCCGCTGGAAACTAAAGAGATTCAACAAATTCTAGAAAATTTAAAAATAAAGGGCCTGACGCGAACAAAAATTTTTTACAGGCTCAACAACCTTCGCGGTGAAGGAAAGATAAAAGGAAAGTTTGTCGGGCCGGGCAAAGGCGTCTGGATTTGGTGGAATCCTTCCGTCTATGAAAAAGGAGGCAAGAAATGATTTTAAATGATAAAAAAGGTATTGCAAAAATATTCTTCTCCGTAGTTGTAATTGCAATCATTGTTGTGGCAATCTCAATCTCTCTAAAAGCTCAGAACGAGACTTTGAATGTAACAAACGCGACACAGATAAATTCAACAAATTCAAGCATTGAAATAAACTCTTCAAACTCAACTGGAAATCTTACAAACACAAACGTAACTTCAAATTCTTCTGTAAAACAGAATGAAACAAACAAAACCTCTCAGCCTTCTCCGGAGTTGAATTCTTCAGTTAGCGCTCCGGAGCAAGGCCAAACTCAACCAGAAATAAACATCAGCCTTTCCTACCCTGAAAATGTAACTCGTGGAAAAACCATTTGGATTTCCGCAGATGTAAGTAACATTGGAAACTCAAGCGCAAAGTTTTCCACCTCCTGGGTTCTTCCAAATGGATTTAGAATAACTAATGGAAATCAAAAAACATCAAACGACAACCTATTGTCTGGAGAATCAAAAAACTTTTCAATAGAAGTTACTCCTTCAATATCTGCAAACTTAGGTAACAATGAAATTAAATTTGAGGTGGCGTACTGATGAAAAAATTCTGGACTGACAAAAGATTAGGGATTACAGCTGTAGTGGTTATCGCGCTGGCCGTTCTGCTTTCATCCTACATAAATCTCACAGGATTTGCGGTTCAGTCTGGAAACACTGCAGAAGCGACTGCGCAGGTAAAAGTCTGGGCCGACTCTCAAATAAACCTTTCAGTCCAACAAAATGCTATAAAAACAACAGTCCTCCTAGACAATAGCACGCCCGCAGAAAACCAAAATGTAGATCTTTACTTGAATGATTATCAATCTCCAAACTTCAAAAATAAAACTCTTTTCAACCTTTCAGGAATGAGTCCTGGGACCTACAATCTCAGGGTTATTTACCAGGGCTCTCCTACTCAATACATAAATCCAACATCTCTGGAAACACAGATAGAAATTTCCCAACAAGGAATTTCAATTGGAAATGCACCAGGCCAGACTGTGCAAACAACCACCCAAAATACTACCCAAAATGAAACCTTAAGCCTTTCGGGTTGCCAGGAATTCACTCAGCAGGTTTTGTGGAGTAGTGGGTATTCTAACAATTACAGTTCAATAGATTACCAAAACTGGACTCCAGAATACAACTGCTCGGCCATAAATTCAAGCAGCTGTATAATCGGAAGCGCGCAGATTGAAACAAGGTTCCTTTATGAAGGAAATCAAAATGAAATAGGTTCGGCCTACGTGCAAATCTCAGACTCTCCAAGCGTGTGCGCAAACCTCTCATCAGGGAACTACTCCAAATATCTAGCTTATACAACGCTTAATGGCCAAGAAAAACAGATTGGAGAAGTCTGCGGCAAGAACAAAAACTCTGACTCTAAGTGCGGAATAAATCCGAGCCTAAGTTTGTCTGGAAATGGGTGTTTCGGAATAAAATCTTATGCAGATACCCAGATGATTGTAGATACTTTCCAAATTAAATATACATTATGCAACAATGAAAGTTTTTGATAAGATTTTTAGCAAAAAGAAAATAGGCTGCTTTTTGTTATTGGTGGTTATCTCGTTTTCCGCACTGGTGATTTTGCAAATACATACAGTAAGTGCAGCAGTGAAAGCTGACCAATATTTTGTAGGGAACAGAACATGTGAGGCATTCACCGATGTTGGTGTCAATTGGGGTGCTGTTGGAACTAAAAACACCTTAGGACAGAATTATTTTAATTGGACAATGGGCACGCATTCACCAGGAACAAAAAATAAAGATGTAATCTCTATATACACTTATTCAAGATATATTAGCGCAGGTGGTAAAGACGCTATTGGAGAAGGCACTGGATATGATTGTTACGCAGAAATAGCGAACAGCACGCAGTCGACCCCTGTTGCTTCCTCCGCGACCTTCACAAGATATGCAGGTTATCTAAATCAATCATTGCCCGCAGGAGATACATTAGGACCAAGGTGGGAATGCGGGCTAGATCATACCCCCAATACTTGCAATACTACCGGGCAGGGTTATAATGACACCTCATTAAATTATTCTGTCTATGTATATTCCTACGGGGGTAGCGTTAACCATTTCGGAATCACTGACGAGTTTAATGTTAAATATACTTGGTGTTGGACGCCAATTATATATGATGCAAATGTCTCATCTGAGGAGCATGATTACACAACGCCTTTCAACTTCACGATAAATGTAACGGACCCCGGTGCTACAGCAAACGTTTCTTTATGGACAAGGCCGCAAGGAGGGACATGGAGTTATGTAAGTTCACAAACATGTACTAACTGTGCTCAGCATAAATTAAGTTTTTCTAAAACCTATACTTCAAGTGAAACAGGGCACAAAGAATTCAAATTCAATGCAACAGATGACTCTGGTTATAATATGACTGCGGGTTATCCTACAACTACGGGAACAGCAACAGATGAATGCCTTGACTCAGGAAATGATTGTGTATTCACTGTTGATACAGTAACAGTAGCCCAGGGAAATCCAAATCTTGATGCATATACAGTTGATGGTGTGACATCTGGAAAGACTGCTGGATGGGGGACAAACTGGACTTTCGCCGCAAACGTAAGCAATCCTCCCGCAGGCGCAGGAAACATAAACCTTACGTTATTCGTGGATACGGGGAGTGGATTTGTGAACAAAGGAAGTCAGATTTGTACCGCGCCTTGCTCGACTTCTACAAAATACACATTCAATGTCACCGACTTTACCTGTACAGACATTTCAAGCGCAAATTACAAATTCACAGCAACAAACACAAACGGAACCACTACAGTCACAGAGCCATTTACAATAGACAAAGATGCCGTCAATGTCACCTATGTCTCAGGAAACAACAGCATCGCAAACAGGACAGGAACACAGATAGATCGGCTTGTATTAAGAGGATACGACTATGATCATAAAACTTATCTTAATGGCAAAAATATAACTTTCTATGTCACATTCTCGGGCTCCCTTTATGATTCAGGATACACCAATCAGACAAACTCCTCAGGATACGCAGTGTACAATTTTGACCCTGTCTGCACGCCAACAAAGTATGAAGTAGGGGATGAAAAATGGAAGGGCGCGACACTATCAACTGATTCGTGTTACAAAGCTGTAACCTCAAGCGTAAACAACTTGTCTATTCAAGGAAGTGTATATCCAACATTGAACTCGCCTGATAACACTCCAGTAACACAGGAAGACATTATAACCTTCCTTGGTTCCACGACAGA
>CAYXWJ010000008.1:0-12583 GCA_964468775.1 Candidatus Woesearchaeota archaeon | reverse complement strand
AGAAGCTCGCGCATCCTTGAGAGAAAAAGCGGTTTCGGCTCCGGGGGATTTCTTGGTTTTTTCATGTTTTGAAGAGAAAAAATCATTTTAATTAGTTTGCGCTAAAACTTATAAAGTACTGTTGGTTTTTCGCCGAATGAATTCGCTTCTAATCTTGCTGGCGCTCGCGACTTTTTTGTCTACTATACTTGGCGGTTTTTTAACTATTAAATTCAAAAAATATTCTCCTTACTTCTTTGGCTTCGCGGCGGGCAGCCTTGTCGCGGTTGCATTCCTTGATTTATTGCCTGAGAGTTTAAATGTTGCAGCGAGCACGAATGTTTCCATAAGAACGATTATGCTTGTCATAGTCTTTACATTTTTCTTTTTCTCTTTGATTGAGAGATTTTTCCTGACGCATGAACTTCATAATCATAGCGGAGAAGGGCATGCGCATGTAATGGGGCCTGTTGGCGCCGGCAGCATGATAGCTCATAGTTTTCTCGACGGTGTTGCAATAGGTTCTGCCTTCCAGGTTAATGCATCTGTCGGATTGATTGTCGCACTTGCGGTGATTTTTCATGATTTCACGGACGGAATAAATACAGTAACTATCATGATTAAAAACAAACATAAATCTCCTAGGGCGATGTTGTTCCTTGTTCTTGATGCAGTTGCTCCGGTAGTTGGAGTCCTGGCCACAACACTTATCCTAATTTCGCCTTCAGTGCTGTCGATAATACTTGCGGTATTTGTCGGAGAATTTTTGTTCATCGGAGCGTCCACGTTTTTGCCTGAAACCAGGAAACATCTTTCTGAGAAAGTGATTATTGCGATGGCCCTTGGAATTATACTGATGACTGTTCTTACATCGATTGTTTAGAAATCTTTCAATGTTGTCTGTTTTTTTCCGTCAATGACTTCTTTAACGTTTATGTTGAAGACCTGGAAAATGTTTTCTACGGCAGGAAGAACTTGCTTGTTTAGGTAGTATTCTGTGTCATAGGCCTCCTCAGGTTCTTCGGGCAGCCGGACTCTTTCTCTGACTAGGCCGCGCTTTTTTCCCTTCTCTGGATTTGCGATATAATATTCTATGAGGTTCCCGCTGCTTACAGGCATGTTAAGTTCTTTCATTCTCCTTGCTGCAATCACATGCGGAGATATTGCCCTGTATTCTGCTAGAGGTTTTTTCAGCTGGGTTTTTATGATGAGTTCATGCAGTGGAACCTCTCGTGATTTAAGCTTTTTTATTATTCTTTTAACGTAATCCAGAGCGCGGACGCAGTTTCCATCTTCAAGAACATATTCTATGACTTTGTTTTGGACTTCCCGCGCGAGGCCGCACCAATCGCGCCTTACTGTTTCGAATCCGCGAATCTTTAATTTTCCATCCTCGCCAATCAAGGCGTATTTCTTTTTTGCTCCGATGTTTCCTGCGCGAGTCGTGACCCAGATTCCGCGCTTGAAGAACCCTTCGAGTTCCAGTTCCATAATTCCCGGGAGGTCGGAATTCATTTTCTTCAGAAGTTCTTTTGTCTGCTCCTTTGTCTCCTTGCCGCGCAAAAACGCTATGCTGTCAGTGTCGCTGTAGACAACTTCAAGTCCCTTGCTGTTGATTTTTTCTATTGAATCTTTTATCGCTTTTCGGGCGAATGCTGCCGTCGCTGCTGCGGCCTCCCGGCAATAATATCTTGCAGCAAAAAATCCCTGGTAGCCATAGGACGCGTTCGCCAAAAGTTTGAATGCGTTGCTCCTCGCGCGCTTCACTGCATCTGGCTTTTTTTTCAGTTCGGCCTTAAACTGTTTCCTTTTTTTTATTATGTCTTCCAGCATCAGAGGAAAAAATCCTGGCTTCTTTGAGAAATAAACTTTTTTCCCGCCTGTCTCGATACTGTATGCGTCTTTTTCTGGGTGCTCAAGATAAGTAGACTTTGAAAGATTGTAAGTTACTATTGTGCTTCCGTAGCTGCTTGTGAAATCGAAAATCACAACACCCTGATACAATCCCGGTGTCGGCTCGAATACGAATGCGCCCTCGTATTTTCCCATCCTACGGCGTGCGCTTATTTCATCATGCAGCGGCCTCTTCTCCGGAATCTCGTTGAACTTTTTCAGATTGTGTATTATGAAATCTTCCACATTGTTCGACATGCCGTTTCTTGAAACATCGAACACGGGTTCTTGTACCACGCGCGTGAACTCGAGAAGATCCGGCCAGAATTTTTCAAACAGCTTGAAAGTTAGAACAGAGTCATGAAGATTGTACTCAAAAAACTCTTTCCATTGGTGGTCTTTCAGCACCATTGAATTTTGTATCCTGAAATCTTTTTTGCTGTCTCCAAGGAATTCATTTGCAACCTCATTAAGCGAGAGAGTTTCTGACTGCATGTATTGGGAGTATGCTGTTTGAATGAATCTTATAAGGTCCACGTGAACTATCCCTGAAATTTTTCCTGAAGGAAATGCCCCGCGGAAAAACTTTGGCTGAGAGTTGTCCAATCCCAGGCTTAATGGGACCTTGAATTTTTGAGCCCTTGCTCTTAAATAGGGAAGATCAAATCCGTCAGAGAAATATCCTACAAGGAAATCAGGGGAAATTTTTCTTACATAATATACAAATCTTTCAAGAAGTTCTGCCTCGTCTTCTACATGCTCTACATATTCTAACCCTTTTTTGCCTTTTAGCTCTTTAGGAGTTTTCCATGTTATGACTTTTTTGAAGCCGTCAGAAACCAGAGAGACCATGAGTATTTCTCCTCCGCCGATTTTTATCTCGTCTGTTTCAATGTCGTAGGCCATGACTTTCGGCTTGAAATGCTCTTTTTCTTCTGCAACTGGATTGAGGGATTTTAGGTTTATGCAGGAATCTACATCGAGGGCCATTCCTATCCCTCCGAATTCGTCCGTGTTGTCTAAAACTTCGCCCGTGATTTCGTACCATTGAAGCGGTAAGAGGCCCCGTTCCATGATGTAATGTGTTATGAACCCTAAATCGTATCCACGACGGAACTCTATCTCAGGAAAATCCAAATGGTCTGCTATCTCATGGAGGTCTTTGTAGTTTGTAGCAAAAACTTTCAGCGCCCTGACTTTTTTACCCAGGAAATTTTTTATTTTTAATTCCACTTTTTCCACGCGAGTCTGCCTTCCCTTGGAATTCAACTGTATCCTTCCTATCTTTTTCTCAAGCTCGTTGATTTTTTTTACGCTGATTTTGTCTTTAAGGATTGCCCAGAGATAGACGGGACACGTGTCCACAATACAAATTATCTTTCCGGCAGAGTCGCGGCCAATCATCCTTATGTAGTTTCGGCCCTGAAAATCAAAATAATCATAATCTATAGGAATGAATTTTGTTGTGAGCATTTTAATAATAAGTTTAAGAGTTATTTAAAGTTTAAGAACGCGCGAAATAACAATTCACAAGATTTATATACTCTTTAGTAGTAGTTACAATATGAATGTTTGGAAAGATATTACAGGGGAAACGAAGCTGACTGACGAAGATAGACGGAGAAATCGGATGGCACGCGAGCGCTTTAGGCTTAAGGAAGTTATAGACTCTTTAGGAGAGGATATTGTTAGGAGAGTTCATGCTATTACGCACGCGCCATGTCTTACGGAAGGCGACCCTGGATACGGCATACGGCGCAAATCGTTGGCTGCTATTCGGCGCACAGGATACAAACCCTTGGAACATTATAGCGGAATGAATTCCTATCAGATGAAACTCTATTTGGATCGCCTCGCTACAGATACAGAGGCAATGATAAAAATTCTGGACGAGAGAAAATATGTTCCTGCAGATGAGAGCACCGGGACCGGACTTGAGAATGTTGTTCAGGCTGAATTAGAAATGCCGAATGGCCAGGCTTTACCCTCGCAGACAGAGCTTGATTTGGGCAGCACGGATTACGGATTTTAGATAATTATAAAAATTTGGTTTTTCTTATTTTGTTATGGGACTCAGCATAAAAGATATAATTCCTAGGAAGGAAATTGAATTTTCTGAACTTAAAGGGAAGACGGTTTGCGTGGATGCATTCAACATGCTTTACCAGTTTTTGTCGACGATAAGGCAGCCTGACGGGACGCCGTTGATGGACAACCGGAAGCGCGTGACTTCGCATCTTTCAGGAATTTTTTACAGGAATGTTAATCTTTTGAATGAGGGGATAAGACTTGTTTATGTTTTTGACGGGAAGCCTCCGGAGCTGAAAGGGCGGACGAATGCTATGCGCGGAGAGAATAGGGATGTTGCGCGAGAAAGATACAGGAAAGCGAAGCAACAGGAAGACATTTCCGCGATGAGAAGGTACAGTTCGCAGATGATTAGGCTTGATGACGAAATGATTAGAGAGAGCAAGGAACTTCTTGAGGCGATGGGAGTCGCAGTCGTGCAGGCGCCGAGCGAAGGCGAGGCAGAGGCCGCATACCTTACAAAGATTAACAAAGAAGCTTACGCGACCGTGAGCCAGGATTACGACTGTCTTTTGTTTGGAGCTCCTGTTCTTATAAGGAATCTTGGCCTTGCAAGGAGGAGACGAACTTTTTCAGGATGGGTTGAAGTCATGCCAGAGAAAATTGAACTTTCTCATGTGTTGAATCAGCTTGAAATAAATCTTGACCAATTGATTTGTCTTGGGATTTTGGTCGGGACAGATTACAATCCGAAAGGGATTCCTGGGATTGGCCAGAAAAAAGCGCTGGATATTGTGAAAAGGCACAGGCAGCCGGTTTTGATTTTCAAGAGCGTAGAGGAACAGATGATGTCTTTGCCTGAAGAGGATTGGTTTGACTGGAAAGAAATTTTTGAGATGTTCCATAAGCCGAATGTGAAAAAGGCCGAGTTCAGATTTGAGAAAGTCGACGAGAAGAAAATAAAAAAGATTCTTGTAGAGCTTCACGATTTCTCGGAGGATAGAGTTGAAAAACAGCTTGAAAAACTTCGCGAGTTGAAGGAGAAAAGGAAACAAAAAGGGCTGGGGGAATGGGTTTAACTAAGAGCGGTTTAATCTATCCTGTAAATGTTTTATCCTACTGTCTAATTCTTTGAGCTGCTTATCGATTTGTAAATTATTTGAATATTGTCTGTACCATGCTTTATAGGCCTCCCGCCCTTCTTTTGTCTTAGTCCATCCGAGTTTTGTGGCCTGGACATGCATTGCTTCTGCTTTTTGTATCCCTGATTGTAGTTGCCGATATAAGTCATAATACTGGTTTGTCAATTTATCTATCCCTAATTTCCTGGCAAGGGCAAATCTATTCTTCTCTTGTATCGCCTGTTGCTGTTGTTCTTGTGCTCTTTGTTGAGCCTGCTCAGCCCGTTTTAAATCTCTACTGCTTGGAGCTCCCCCTCGTTGATTAAGATGTATTCCATTTGCATTTGCGGCATGAATTATCTGTTGTATCTCATTATAAGCCGCTCTCTTTTCGGGCCCTGAAGTATTACCATAAACCCTTCTCTGATTGTCATAAGCTGCCTGAAGTTCATTAGTTTTTTTGGCCATCACTCTTTCATTGAACTCCCTTCTTTCTATATCTTCTTTTTTTGCTTCTCTTTCCATATTCTCTCTATGGGCTTCTTCTTGTGCCTCTCTCATTGCTTTTTCATTGTATGCTGCCTCCTCCGCTCTTCTTTTGGACATTAACCTTCCTTTTGTGAAGGGAGTTCTTCCAATAGTTTGTCTTGCTGCCCAGCCTCCCGCTCTCTTATATGTTTCAGGGCTTGTCGCAAATCTCTGGACTTTTTTCCTTGTAATAATCCACCAGAACAGACCTATAACTGCCACCCCCACACCTATCTCTAGTATTAGGCCGTTTCCAGCAATTGCTCCGAAAACAACTATCAATATACCCAGAATAAATATTTCATATTTTGATCTTCGTTTACCGGTTAATCCTACCTGGCTCCCCGTGTGATGCCATCGTGAAACAAAAAACCAGATTAGTCCTATGGATGTTATTCCTAATCCCACATCAAGAATAATCCCATTCCCTAAAATTCCGCCCAGTACAAGTATTAGAACTCCGAGTGCAAATACTTCATATTTAGATTTTCCTTCGCCGAGTCCATGATTTGAAGATATCGCATTTCTTGAATGTTTCCAGAAACCCAGGCCCATCAAGAGCAAAACTGCGCCAATCGCGACTGCAGCACCTTTTTCATAAATCCAGCTTGTGAAAATTGTTATCCCCATCACAACAGTTCCTAATATGATCAAGAAACCGCCGAAACCCATTTTGCTTATCAGATATATCATTCCCGCCAAAAAGATTATCCCTAGTATTATGTAAAGAATGTTTGATGAAACTCCTACGCCGGACAGCGCGCCTGAAAGGCTGAAATTAGTCTGATAAAATCCCCAATACATTATGAGGAACGTTACGGCTACCGAGACGACTTTTCCTGTTCCTGTAACGCTCCCCGTCATCGAATCTTTGAAAATTGTTCTTCCTAGACCTAGCCTTATGAGTGCAAAAATTATTGCGAAAACTGCACCGAATGAGAGAATCTGAAGAGGGTCTGCAGTGTTTATCAGATTTGTCAGCGAAAAATATCCGTAGCTGCCATATGCGCTAATAAGGTTCATGATAAAAATTCCAAGCGCTGCAGCTGTCCCGAGAATCAGTCCCTCTTTTTTCATGAACAAGATAGGTTAATGAGATTTATAAGTTTTTGCGGAAGGTTTAAATCAATATTTTATCTATTCAGTTTATGGACAATAAACCATCTTACGATTTGCTGGGAAATATTGCTATTGTGAAATTTTCTCCTGGCGCAAAAGCAGGAGAGAAGAAAAAATTTGCAGAAGATTTTTTAAAAAAACACAAGTCTGTGAGAACTGTTCTTGAAAAGGTTGGGAAATTCAAGGGAAGATTGAGAAAGCAGGAGACGAAGTGGATTGCAGGGGAGAAAACAAAGGAAGCGCTTTATCGGGAGAATGGGTGCGTTTTCCGCTTCAATGTCGACAAAACGTATTTTTCTCCAAGGCTGAGCAATGAAAGGAAAGAAATGGCCTCTAAGATAAAAAAGGGCGATGAGATTTTGGTTATGTGCGCAGGCGTGGCGCCTTACAGCATTGTCATCGCGAAAAATTCGAAGGTCAAGGAAGTTTTTTCAAATGAAATAAATCGCGAAGCGAACAAATATGCAAAGCTGAATATTGAGCTTAACAAATTGCGCGGGAAAGTTTTTCTTGTTCCTGGCGATATAAAGAAAGTTGCGCCTCGGCTGAAAAAGAAATTTGATGTGATTGTCATGGCCCGGCCGCAGTTGAAGGACACTTTTCTGAAGGAAGCTTTTTCTTTGTCAAGGAAAGGTACGAGAATATTTTATTATGATTTTTGTAAGCAAGATGAAATTGATTCTGTTGTTGAAAAAGTGAAACGGGAAGCGCGCATCGCAAGGAAAAAAATAAAGATATTGAACGCGAAAGTTGCCGGAGAAATCGGGCCTTACAGAGTTAGAGTAAGGATTGATTTTAAGATTGTCTAGGAAAAATATATGTTATATGGTAATTTTCTACACTCCCGATGCGTGTTGCTTCTAATATTTCTTCTTCCTCTGTAAGACTTTCTCCTAGGTCTGTGTTTTTTCTTGTCTTTCGCCGCTCTCCATGGCTAGGAGGCCTCACAATTCCTATGCCATGATGATTTGCATCATATATTGCTTGATTTTCCATGTATTTTAAGTTATTTTTTCATTTAAAAACCTTTAGAATTCGCTTATATTCTTCTCTGCGCGAATGGCTGTAGGGGCTTCTCCGCCGTGCCATGTGAATCTCGGACGTATTCTCATAGGGTAAATCCTCTCTGAATTGTCATCGAGAATTATTGCGGAGCCTTTCGCCGTGGGAAGTTCGTCCATCTCCTGCTGGATGCTTTCAAGGACATAAGATTGCATGATGTAATTCAGCGCGTCAAGGTCGTCTTTTGAGGTAACGCGATGTGCGATAACGATATCTGATTGAGTCATAACATCTCTGTGAATTTGGCCGGGCTGCTGCGTCGCCAATACAAGAGAGATTCCCGGCTGGCGCCCTTCACGCAAAAGCTGAATTAGCGCATCGCTTGCGACGGTCTTTCCATTCAATGGAAGAAATTCGTGGGCCTCGTCAATAAAAATCCATGCCAGGGGATATTCTTTTTTTTCTGTTGTCGCAAGAAGGCTGAGGCTTTTTCCAACTGCTTCAGTCTCCTCTTTTTTTCGCGCGTCCATTCTTTCGTTGAAAATTTTTCTTGAAAGCAGGCTTATTACAAGAGCACGGATGTTGAATGCTCCGACCGAGTTGTAAACGCTTAAATCCAGGACCGTAGTTTTTCCTCCTGCAACCAAATCTTTGACTTTTGTTGGGGATGTCATGGAATCTTTTTCTGAGAAAATTCCCCATGTTTCAGCGGCTTCGAAAAGTCCAACTGCAGCATTCCTAATTTCGAGTGGGCTTTTATCATCTTTTACAAGTTCCGAGATTATATCTTTCAGGTCGAAATTATTTTCTGAGCGCTCTCTCAGGCGCGTCATTGCTCTTTGTATCAGCACAGAAACAGGGTTTATTATGTCGAGCCCGAATGTCAGAATCCAATCCTCTGCTTTCATCTCTGTTATGTCGAGCGCGAAACCTTCATCCGCGGGAATTCCTTTGTCAACATAGGAGTCGAAATGTCCGAACGGCACGAAAATTTTCACAGGGAGGTTTTTCGGCTTCATTCCCCACTGCTCCAGGAGCGCCTTGTCTTTTTCGTTCCGATATTTCATCGTCCAGTATATTCCCATGGTGTCAAAAATCAATGCTCCTATATTTTGACTTTCCTCCTTCGGCAGATTGGATATCTCTTCTGCTATGACTCCAAGCGTATAGCTCTTGCCGCTTCCTCTTTTGCCTGCAACTAATACAACATGGCTTCTAGCGATGTCCATCAAAATTCTGTTTGACAAAGAAGTATATTGGCCCATCTTGACGTAGCCTTTTCCAATGTAAAGGAGTCCGCGGTTCTGAAAAAGTTTCTTGTCCTCAGAATTTCTTCCAAGAGTTATTTCGTAAGGCATGAACAAGCAAGACAACAGATGTTTATAAAATTAGTTGCGTCAATTTTTCAAATACGCGACTTCGTCTTCTGTAAGCTTAAGTTCGCGCTGGACTTTTGGATTTTGAAGGATGCTTTCTACTTCAGGAAATTCTTTCAACGCACGCTTTTCTCCGATGTGGACATATTCTGCGTATTTTTTAGCGATAGATTTTCTCTTTTCTATCTTCCTGTTGTTGAGCCAGATTTTTAGAATTCGCGTTGGACGCTTGTATGAGGTGAACCCTGCGCGCGCCTCGCCGGAATTTTTCACACTTGAGATTCCATAGCTAAGGAATGCATTTTGGTAAACTAGAAATCTCCAGTATTGCTGCCTAAAAATTCTCTTTCTGAAAATGTCTGTTTTGCTTATCAAATCTGTTGCACGTGCGAGCTCTTTTCCATGATATTCGGCAGGAAGATTTTCCTCGACCCAAAGTATTATCTCGTCAAGGGGCATATTCACCGAGTCGAAAAGCGCCAATTGCGATTTGTCTGCCTTGCCCTTGAAAATCGTTCGCAGTGCATTGAAAATATCAACTTCCTTGTTCCTTTCGTCAAAAGAAATCTCCGCAGGATTTTCAAGTCCTGATGCGGTCTGCAAATCATTTATCGCTGCACGCAAGTCGCCTTTCGATTTTAATGAAATATTCGTAAGTGTATCAAGCGGAACGAACTTCTTTTCTTGTCTTAAAATCTCGATAAGAATCCCGTTTATTGTCCTGTAATCTATTTCTTTCAGCTGCACGAGTTCGACTTTTCTTCTTAGTGAGCTGAATTTTCTGTCCCATATGTCGTTTGCCGTAAGAATCAACGGATGCTGTGTCGTTTCAATAAGCCTGAGAAGTTCTGTAAGGCCTCCGCGATCTGCCCCGGAGATTCCATCAACTTCGTCAACAAGAATTATCTTTCCTTTTTTCATGAGAGAGCGCTGTTCCGTCGCAGGCCTAAGAATCTCGTGAAGATTATTTTTGTTTCTAAGGTCAGAGGCATTCAGCTCAAAAATTTCAAATCCGAGTTCTCGCGCGGCCACATGCGCCAGAGTTGTTTTTCCGACGCCCGGGGGCCCGTGAAGCGCTAGCGCATTCTTGCTTCGCACCTTACCAAATCCTTCCAAGAATTCTTTAAGCTTCGCGATTGCCTGCTCCTGCCCTCTCAATTCAGAGAGGAGCTTCGGCCTGTATTTTTCCGCCCAGTTTTTTGTTGTTATGACAGCCATTTTTTTATTTCCTCATTAAATTCTTCTGTGGTCATTTCATCTATGCTTTTCATTAAAGGATATCTTCCCCTATAGAATGCATTATATAAATCATGGGCTCTGTTGATAAGATATTCCGGGCTAATAATTATTCCCTTTTCTTTTGCACCAATATACAAGAAAATAAGCCCCGACACGACCTGGATTTCTCTATAATTCAGAACAAAATCTGAGTCAACAGAATATCCCTGTCTGTTAAATTCTACGTAAACTCTTTTTCCATTCAAATCCACAGAAAAATCTTCCGTGTCCATTTAGTTTCACCTCCCCAAACCGGCCAGAACAAAACTTGCAAGCAACGACTGGAGCTGTATGAACGGGTCGCTGCCCTCAACGATTCTGAACTCGGTCTCGCCTGTTTTTTCGGTAAGCTTGACTTTTAGGTCGGGCTCCACAGGAAGGTTCCAAATTTCTTTTTGTATCGCCTTTATGACGTCCTGTCCTGAGATTCCCTGGCTGAGCATAACGTCAAGAAGCTTTTCCCTTGACTTTTGGAAGTCTCCTGAGAGCGCATAATCAAGAACGACTTTGATGTCTTTTGGCTTGGCGTTTGAAATCACTGTTGATGCGAGGTCTGGACTGATTACGGGAGAAATTGATGCAGTTGACTGAAGAAGATTTATGCAGCGTCGGCAATCGCCCTCGCTTCCTTCGTAGAGCATTTCCATTGACTCAGGCATAACCTGGATTTTCTCTCCCTCTGCGATTCTATTTATAATTTTTTCAATGTCTTTCTTCTCCATCAGTTTGAATCTGAAGACGGCGCAACGGGATTGTATAGGGTCGATTATTTTGCTCGAGTAATTGCACGAAAGAATGAATCTGCAAGTTGAGGAGTAGTTTTCCATAGTCCTTCTCAGAGCCTGCTGGGCTTCTGGTGTCAAGGCATCGGCTTCATCCAAGAAAATTATTTTGAAAGGCACATTTCCTATTGACTTCGTTCTTGCAAAGCCCTTGACTTTTTCACGCACGACATTTATTCCTCTTTCGTCAGAAGCGTTCAGTTCGAGATAATTGTCTCTCCAGTTCGGACCGAAAAGTTCCTTCACAACAATTAATGCGAGTGTGGATTTTCCCGTTCCGGCCGGCCCCGCGAACAAAAGATGAGGAATGTTAAGAGAATTAGTCATAGACTGCACTTTCTTAATCGTGTCATCCTGGCCAACAACTTCTGAAAATTTCGACGGCCTGTATTTTTCTGTCCAGATTTCTGATACCATATTAAATTCTCCTTGTGGAGTGCGCCAAATTTACTCTTAGCGCTGAGTTCAGTTCCTTAAGAAAAATGCCGCTTATAAAGATTGTGGGGGTTTAGTGCATTACCGTGTCGTCAGGTATGTCTTCCAAGCCGTTTGAGGCTAAAAATAGACTCAACATTAGGTTTCCTTCAGGGTTGAGAGGGTTATCAAATTCCGGTAAATCAGGGATATCTCCCGTTCTTAAATAATCACTAACAACTTCGCCATCCTCTGATGCCGCAGATAATCTCATTCCAGAAACAATTTGGAAACCTTCATATTGTCTTCCTGTAAAATAGGTAAAGCAATCTTTTTTTTTCCCATTTTTATTTTAATAATTTCCGCTATTTAAATTTATTTAGATCTCGCCCTTCGTATCTTCCTCTTGCGCTTTTCTTTTCTAAGGCGCTTTCGCTGCCACTTCCATCGCATCTGCCTTTTCTTTTTCCAACGTCTTGAGGAGCGCTTCATAGGAAAGTTTAGAGAAATTCGTTTTTAAAGTTTTGCGTGAGATTTATGATTTCCCGAAATATTATCTAAAGGACATAAATTCTTAAATAGGTATGATGGAGGATTTATTGATGGCTCGCAAAGAAACGAGAATAGATCCCCTAATAAAAAAACTATTGCCTGAATGGAACGGCACAGGGGCTACGGTAGAAGAGTTTGAAGTAGAAGAAGTTTATAGAGTAGATCGCCAAAAGATTCCATCCATGATTAGAAAGATTTCAAATGCCGGCTTATCAGTTCAGTTAGCGTCCCGAGGATTAGAAATTTGGGGAAAATATACTAAAGGAACTAAAGGAGAAGGATACATAACAGGTGCGCTTGGAATGCTTGTCCATGGAAATCCCTTAAGACCGGAAGAGGTTGGTCCCCAAGGTGATTACTTAGTGACTTTTAAACCTTTATTCGGTAAAGATACTTACGCGGGATGTAGCGCACCTTTAAGATTGATTGATCTTCTTAGACAATACGTGGCTTGAAACGCCCCCGCCGAGATTCGAACTCGGGTCACTGCCGTTCTCCGGAACGAATTCCG
>CAYXWJ010000007.1:0-15358 GCA_964468775.1 Candidatus Woesearchaeota archaeon | reverse complement strand
ACCTTGATTCCAGTCTCCTCATAAAACTCGCGTTTCGCACATTCAAGCAAACTTTCTCCTTCGCGGACTCCTCCCTTGGGAAGGCTCCAAGCTCCAGCATCTTTGTTCTTCCAAAATGGGCCGCCGGGATGCACAATAAAAAACTGAAGCTCGCCGTGTTTGCGCCGATACATTAGAAGGCCTGCTGAAATCTGAACCATAAAACAGCAGAACAAAAGTCGATATAAAATTATTTCGGAAAGTAGGGAAAATCTTCTGGTAAACCGTGCTTGGCCAGCCAGTCATTTTTGTAACGCTTATCGTCTGTGACTTCCGATCCGACCCATGCCAGAGGTTTATATAAACGCGCTTCTTCATCAAAATCAAACTCTCTTTCGGCCATTATAAGAGGCGCAAGATTCCCCTCAAAGATATCCAATTCTAAAATTCGACCTTCATCAGGAATATCATATCTTTTTTTCACTACCCTATTTCCGCGAGTCAAAGGCCACGTTGTTTCGAACGCTTCTCTGTCAGTATATCCGTTAATTTCTGCTCTCTTGAGCTCATCACCAGTCTTCTGCTTCATAGTCACAAGATAATCTTCGTCAATCTGTCTCAAACGCCACTGGACGTCTTCCGGACGCAAGATGCGGACATATCCTTGCTTAATGTCATGCACGGCACATCCTTCTAAACCAAGAACTCTAAACATGGTAGGATTAACAAGCCATTTTCTCTCAATTTCCTTTCCGTCAGGCATAGAGAATTAATCACCCCTAACCTTAAAAGAATTTATATTATCTAAAATACAATTACCCAAACCTTTTTTAACAAACTTTTTCTCAGATTTACATGGCCAAAGAAAAAAATCTTCCTGAATTGAACGTCGGAGTCGTCGGCCACATAGACCACGGCAAAACGACGCTTCTTAGCAGGCTGTCAGGAAAATTCACCGACACGCATTCTGAAGAGCTTAAGCGGGGAATCACAATCAAGCTTGGTTATGCGGAGACAACGATTTACAAAACAACCAGTGCTGGAAAAGATATATATACAAATAAAGAAGAAAAAGGCGCAGAGCCTGTAAGATACGTCAGTTTCATCGACGCGCCGGGCCACGAAATGTTGATGGCAACTATGCTTTCAGGAGCCTCAATAATCGATGCAGCGATTCTTGTAGTTGCCGCGAACGAAGGCATAAAACCCCAGACGCGAGAGCATTTCGCCGCGCTTCAGGCAAAGAACATAAAGAACATAATAATCGTCCAGAACAAAATAGATTTGGTATCCCGTGAGCAGGCTTTAGAGAACCACAAAAAGATAAAAGAGTTTGTCAAGGGAACTATTGCGGAAAACGCGCCTGTAATTCCGGTTTCAGCTCAGCAAAACATAAACATTGGGAAAATTTTTGAAGAACTCGCGAAGGTTCCCATTCCCGCCCGAGACGAAAAATCTAAGCCAATTTTCCTTATTGCACGAAGCTTCGACATAAATAAGCCAGGCACAAAAATAAAAGACCTTCATGGAGGTGTTCTTGGAGGAATACTCAAGAAAGGCACGCTAAAGGTTGGCGAAGAAATCGAAATAAAGCCGGGCCTCAACATTAAAAAGCACGGCCAAATTGAATATCAAACATTAGCAACAAAAATACTTTCCCTACATAAAGGGAATGAATCCTTGCAAGAAATAACACCTGGGGCAAGCATCTCAATTGAAACATCATTAGACCCTTCTCTGACAAAAACGGACTCGCTGACAGGATGTGTGGCGTCTCAAAAGGGCGTACTTCCCGAAATAACGCACAATCTTAAGCTTAAATTCAAGACTTTCAATCAAGTCGCAGGCCTCCAAAGCAACCAAAAAGTCGAGCCGATAAAAACCCGCGAGCTTTTAATGCTCAGCATAAACACGACGATAACAGTCGGAACAGTTGAAAAACTGTCTGGCGATGGCGGGGAGATTGAACTCGGGCTGAACATTCCCGTCGTGGCTCTCAAAGGAGACAACGTCGGCATCGCAAGGAACATAGAAAACCACTGGCGGCTTATAGGATTTGGCGAAGTGTTGTAAAAGCCCCCTCCTAAAATTTATAAATCCCGAAAACCTTAATAAAAAATGCAAAAGAGTGCGATATTTATTTTGGCAGCAATTGTAATTGTAGGTTTTGCAGCAATGCATGTTTCTGTTGTGAAAGCAGATGGCAAGGGTTCGGGCAGTAATGATTCTGGGTCTGGAGCACAGGTTTGCTGCAAGATAACTCCCGTGCTTGCACCCGACGTTCAGGTAAATTCAACTTACGAGTTCATGAACAGGGGAAGTTGTTCAAACACAATAAATGGAGAACCAATCGTAGGATCAAATCATGAGATAGTTGATAATACTTATTGCCTAAACGCCTCACCAGACAACAAAGAAACAGAAACTAATGACTCTTCAAATAATACTATACGAGAAAGAGTACGAGAAAGAGTAGAAGTGGAGCTTGAAGGCCACAACATAACAATCAATGGGATGACAATGGAGCAGGCACGAGAATTGCTTCAGGAAAGGAACAGATTAAGACTTCATGCAAATTCATCAGACATTCCTGCTAATTGCACCCGAGCGGGCTCGACATTGAAATGCACCCTGAATGGAACAAGAACTATGACTGTGACTGCAGGAAAATCCGGAAACATCATCGTGCAGGTTCAGGGTGTAAACATGTCTACAAATGTCACGCTTTACAAATCCAACAGAACAGTCTATGGAATTTTCGGAAATGAAACGCGAGTTGTAAGAATGCCTGATGCAATAAGAGAAAGAATTAGAGAGAGGCTCCAAGCACAGATACAAAATGAGTCGATGCATCTTGGTGAAGACGGCAACTATTCAGTTAACGTGACAAAACAGGTAAGGTTTCTCGGACTTTTCCCTGCACAAGAGCGCGTTCAAATGAGGATCAATGCGCAAAACGGCGCGGTCCTTCAACAACACAATCCTTGGTGGGCATTCCTGGCATCTAACGTTAAAGACAATGTTGTCGGGGCAAGCTGCGGAACTGTGACGCCAGGCCAAAACGACGCATGCTGCCAGGCAAAAGGCCTTGATTACTGGAACGCAACTTCAGGGGAATGCGACTTTAATTCTACCACTAGTTCATAAAATATTATAAAGCTTTCAAATTTTTATTCTTAATGAAAATTTATTCCCATTCTAAACTTTCTACATTCGAGCAGTGCAAACTGAAATACAAATTCAAATACATAGATAAAATTGTTCCTGAAGTCGAAAAAAGCATCGAGGCCCATCTCGGAAGCTCAGTCCATCTGGCATTGGAATGGCTCTACAAACAGGTTCAACAAAAAAATCTTCCTTCGTTGGACGATCTTATCGTGAAATACATAGAATTCTGGCAAATAGATTACAGCCCAAACATGGTGATAGTAAGAGACCACCTGACGGAGAAGGACTATCTTGAGAAGGGAATGAAATTTCTGATTGACTATTACCAGGAAAACAAGCCTTTTGATGACAACACGATTGAGCTGGAAAAAAAGATAACAATAGATCTGTCGCCTGACGAGGAAATAAAAATCATCGGTTACATAGACAGGCTTGTGCAAAATCTTGAAACAGGAAATCTTGAAATACATGATTACAAGACTGCAAACTCTCAGCCTCGAGAGAACCATGGCGAAAAAGACAGGCAGCTGGCACTTTATTCCATCGCAATAAAAGAAATGTTCGGCAACGACAAACCCGTTGTATTGGTATGGCATTTCCTCGCGCACAACAGAAAAATAACCTCAACAAGAACTAATGAACAGCTTGCGCAGCTTAAGGACGAGACTCTTGAACTTATAAACAAGATAGAATCAACAAATAGTTTTTTTCCTAACAAAGGGCCGCTATGCGATTGGTGTGAATACAAAAGCATATGCCCTGCTTGGGGAAACTCTCCCGATAAACCCAACAATAACACCGAAAGATTCATTCCCAGAAGAAAGTGGAAATATAAAAAAATAAGGCAGTCAGGGCTTCATGAATTCGGCAATGAAGAAGAAAAAATCAAAGAAGAAGATTTGGAAGATTAAGCGGCAATAGGGTTTATGTGAATGGACTTAACAAGGCCTGATTCTCTAATCCGTTTCGCAAATAATT
Source organism: Candidatus Woesearchaeota archaeon (assembly GCA_964468775.1). Classification (GTDB taxonomy): domain Archaea; phylum Nanobdellota; class Nanobdellia; order Pacearchaeales; family GW2011-AR1; genus ASMP01. The sequence continues at coordinate 11,233 of CAYXWJ010000007.1, read as the reverse complement.
CTACAAACTCTCTTCGTCCCTCATAAAGGATGTGAGTCCTATGATTATAATTGCTTTCCGAATCATAATTATATTTTACATCAGTGCCCTTTTTTGCAGCATGGACCGCTTCAAGAAATAAGCCATATGCATTCAAATTATTCGGATCAAATCCCAATTCAATCGAAACTCTAAATCCCTCGGCCATGCACAAAACAGTTTAGGCAGTCTTAAAAATTTTGCGAATTAATCTCCGTTGCCGTTCTCTTCGTCAGCGACTTTTATCAAATCTGTCACAGTATCCCCTGGATGAAGCTTTACGATTCTCACTCCTTGCGTCGCGCGGCCCATCGTCCTGACATTCTTTAAAGAAGTTCTTATAACCATGCCTTTTGCCGTCGTGATTATTATGGAATCGTTCTGGTCTACAGATGCGGTCGTCACGATGTCGCCGGTCTTTGAAGTGACTTTCAAATTTATCACGCCTTTTCCCGCTCTCGAAGTCTTTCTGTAGTCTGTCACAAGTGTACGTTTTCCGTAGCCATTTTTTGTTATTGTAAGAATGGATTGCTTCTCAAGAACTTCGAGGCTTACAACCTCATCGTCTTTCGCAAGTTTTATTCCTGTAACGCCGTATGAAGCACGTCCCATGCTCCTGACGTCGTCTGAGTTGAATCTTATTGCCTGGCCTTTCTTCGTCGCAAGCAAAACCTCATTTCCTTTTTTCACAACACGCACATCAATGAGATCATCAGAATTATTATTGGGAAGATTTATCGCACGAACTCCGGATGCGCGCGGCTTCGAAAAGTTTTCCAATGCAATCCTTTTTACTTGCCCACGCCGCGTCGCCATGAACAAAAAGTCTTCAAAAGATTTTACTGAGATAACGCTTGTAACCTTTTCATCTTTCAAAGTCAGCAAATTCGCAAGCGATTTCCCCTTGCTGTATCTTTCTGCTTCAGGGATGTCATATGCCTTCAGCCACAAAACTCTCCCTCGCGAAGTAAAAAACATTAGATAATCGTGCGTAGAGCATTCTATTAGCTGCCTTACAAAATCCCCTGTCGCCAAATTGCTCCCAATCACGCCTTTACCCCCGCGCCTCTGCTCCTTGTAAGTTCGCACGTCCATTCTCTTGCAATATCCTTTCTCGGTTATCGTTATAATCACTTCCTTTTTCTGAACAAGATCCTTCTCTGAAATCTTTGATATCTTGCTGAGAATCTGCGTCTTCCTCTCGTCTCCGTATTTTTTCTTAAGCTCGCTGACTTCTTTCACAATAATTTTAAGGACTTCTTTTATGTCTCCAAGAATTTTTTTGTATTCTGCAATCTTAGCCTTCAATTCTGCATGCTCCTTCTTGAGTTTTTCCTGTTCCAAAGACGTTAGCTGCTGCAATCTTGTTTCAAGAATCGCCTGGGCCTGCCTTTTTGTAAGCTTAAACTTTTTGATAAGATTCTCCGACGCTTCCGCAGTAGTCTTAGATCTCTTGATTATAGAAATTATCTCGTCAATATTCTTAAGCGCAATCAACAGCCCTTCAACAATCTCAATCCGTTCTTCTGCTTTCTTAAGCTCAAATTTCGTCCTTCTAGTTACTATCTTTTTTCGGTGCTCCGTATATTCTTTCACAACGTCCTTAAGAGTGAGGACTTTAGGCTGGCCGCCCACCAACGCAAGAAAATTCACGTTGAAAGGGTCTTGAAGTCTTGTATATTTGTAAAGAGCATTCGTGACAAACTTTGCATTCGCACCTTTCCTGAGTTCAATAACAATTCTTATCTTCCCTTTCGAAGATTCGTCCCTTATGTCAGAAACATCCCTTATTTTCTTCCCCTGAACAAACTTTGCAATCTGCGTCACAAGGTCTGACTTATTCACCATGTAGGGAATTTCGGTGATGACGATGTTCTCCCGTTTCTTTGTCTTTTCAACAGATGTTTTTCCGCGCATAATCAACCTTGATTTTCCCGTCGTGTAGAGCTCAAGCATGTCTCCTGAAAGATAGCCGCCTGTTGGAAAATCGGGGCCTTTTACAATTTCCGCCAGCTGCCCAATGCTGATATTTTGATTTTTTATATAAGCGATAATCGCATCGCAGACCTCTGTAAGATTATGAGGAGGAATATTTGTCGACATTCCGACTGCAATTCCTGTTGCGCCGTTAATGACAAGTGCAGGAAGTTTTCCTGGCAAAAGTGCGGGCTCTTTAGTAGAATTGTCAAAATTAGGAATCATATCGACAGTGTCTTTGTCTATGTCCTCAAGAAGTTCCTCTGAAATCTTGGCCAACTTCGCTTCTGTATAACGATAGGCAGCAGGAGGGTCTCCGTCGATAGAACCAAAGTTTCCCTGTCCAAAGACAAGAGGATACCTCAGCGAAAAATCCTGGGCCATCCTTACAAGAGCATCATACACAGACGCGTCTCCGTGAGGATGATAAAGTTTCAATACATCTCCAACGACAGAAACAGATTTCTTAGTCTGCTTGTCTGAAGTCATTCCTGCACGCTTCATTGCATAAAGTATTCTTCTCTGAACGGGCTTCATTCCATCTTCAAGCGCAGGAATCGCTCGCGAGACAATGACAGACATCGCATAATCAAGATATGATTTTTTCATCTCCTCAGAGATTTCAGTTGCCACTATATTTTTGTCTTCCGTCTTCATGGATTCCGGCCTGTGGTTCTCTTCGGTTTTTGGCATCATGCTTCTTCCCCCATCTTCAAAAATTCTTCTTCAGGAACCTCTGCGATTTCAATGTCTTTTCCAGTCCATTTGCATTTCGCGCATTCCCAATTGTCGGCTCTTTTTCCTTCCTCACCGACGAGAACAACATGAACATCCGTACTCCCACACTTCGGACATTTCCTAACCCTGAACATTTTTCCTTTGCCCTTTGAGTCTTTGCCAGAAGTCTTGCCGTGAGCTTTTTCCCAATCGGCCTTGCTGTCAAATCCTTCTCTTATCCAATCCGGCGTTGAAAGCTTTCCCATTTTAAATATCTAAATTTGACTCTAATTCGGCTTCGCTAAGACGGATTAGTGAAAACTGAGACATTATATGTCGAGGTTTGCCTCCTTTGCATTTTCCTGTATGAATGCTTTTCTGGCCTGGACGTCGTCTCCCATAAGCATAGAAAAAACAGCGTCGGCCTCGACTGCATCCTCTATGAAAATCTTTTTTATCTTTCTTGTTTTGGGATTCATAGTCGTGTCCCAGAGTTGTGTAGAAGACATTTCTCCAAGGCCCTTGAACCTAGTTACATTTGACGCATTGAGGCCCTCAGAAACTTTCCTCAGTTCCTCGTCGGAGTAAACATAATGGTCGCTTTTTTTTCTTATCCTGTAAAGAGGCGGCATCGCAGCATAGACATTCCCGTTTTCTATAAGCTGGGGCATGAACCTGAAAAAGAAAGTCAACAGAAGTGTTTTTATGTGTTCGCCGTCGACATCTGCATCGGCCATCATGATTATTTTATTATACCTGAGCTTGCTCAAGTCAAACTGATCGCCGACTCCGGTGCCTATAGCAGTTATTATATTAGCGACTTCCTCGCTTGACAGAGCGCGAACAGGGCTGGATTTTTCTACGTTAAGGATTTTCCCTCTCAATGGAAGGATTGCCTGATGCTCTTTGTTCCTCGCCATTTTTGCGCTGCCGCCCGCAGAGTCCCCTTCCACAATATAAAGTTCGGTGTTATCAGACTTCTTGGCCGAGCAGTCAGCAAGTTTTCCTGGAAGGCCCCCGATTGAAAATGCATTCTTTCTCCTAACAAGATCTTTAGCTTTTTTCGCAGCAAGACGCGCCCTAGCAGAGTCCAATGCTTTTGTAGTAATCTTTCTTGCAATGGCCGGATTTTCCTCAAAGAATTCAGAGAGCGCAGTCGTAACGATGGAATCTACGAGGCCTTTTACATCCGAGTTTCCGAGTTTCGTTTTAGTCTGACCTTCAAACTGGGGATCGCCCATCTTCAAGCTTATCACTGCCGTAAGCCCTTCACGAACGTCGTCTCCTGAAAGAGAGCCATTCCCGTTTTTTATGAGTCCTTTTTTCTTGGCATAATCATTAATCACCCGCGTTAAAGCCGTCTTGAAACCAGAAACATGAGTTCCGCCCTCGACAGTGTTTATAGTATTCACGAAACCAAAGATATTCTCTCTGTATCCAGTGTTATATTGAACTGCGGCCTCGACGACAAGATCCTTGTCTTCCTTCCTGAAATAAATCGGCTTTCCCAAAACTTCTTTGGATTTATTGAGCCACTTAACGAATTCCATAAGCCCGCCGGATGCAAAAAATTCCTCTTTTTTGTTTTTGGCCTCGTCCGTAAGACTTATCTTTAATCCGGCATTCAAAAAAACAATCTCTCTGAATCTGTTTTCAAGAACTTTGTAATCAAAATCAAGTGTCGAGAAAATTTCAGGGTCCGGCCAAAAGGTGATTTTAGTTCCGGTTTCATTTGTCTTTCCTATGACCTTAAGTTTAGTCTTAGCGATTCCTCGCGAATATTCCTGTTGGAAAATTTTTCCGTCGCGCTTGACTTCAATGACAAGTTTCTTTGAGAGAGCATTCACGACAGAAATTCCTACTCCATGAAGTCCTCCCGAGATAGCATAAGTCTTTTTGTCGAACTTTCCTCCTGCATGAAGTTTTGTGAGCGCAACTTGGACTGCAGGAATCTTTAATGAAGAATGCATGTCCACAGGAATTCCGCGGCCATCGTCATCAACAGTAACAGAACCGTCTTTGTTGATTGAAACTTTTATTTTCTTGCAATAACCTGCAAGCGCTTCATCCACAGAATTATCGACAACCTCATAAACCATATGATGCAATCCGTCTTTTCCGGTGCCTCCAATGTACATCGCAGGCCTTTTTCTGACTCCTTCCAGCCCCTCAAGCACCTTAATCTCGTTCGCGGTATAGTTAGATTTCTCTGTCATTTTCGGTTGTTTGTTTTGCGTAGATTTTGCTAATCCTTAAGCAAATTTAATAATTTGGAGCCAGAAATTCTGTCCAATTTACACCAAAAAAACACATGTTTCCTTTATAAACTTTTCTCAGCCAAAAATCCGTTTCTCGACGGTAAAATGGAAGATTTTGGAAAATTTTCAGAATTGGAGAAAAAAAGAATTATTTTGACGTAGGCTCTTTTTCACTCTTCTTTTTCTTAGAAACCCAGCGAACTTTCCTGCGCTTCATGGCCATGTTTTTCCTGCATTTTGCAGAGCAAAGAGACCTCACGGTCCCATCATTCATGACCAACGTCAGTCCGCGCGGCGGCTCATACATTTTCCCGCAATATGAACATTTAGGCATTTGGGTTATACCCCTTATATTTAAAGAATAATATATAGGTCTCATCCTTCGTCTTAGGGTTAATATCTATCTTTCCGCTAAGTTCGAATCTTCCATCCTCCGAATAGACTTTTCTTAAACCATCCATTAAATCTCCTGACAAATCCCCAACACGGATAATATCCCCAACTTCTACTATCTCTTCTCCAACTAGAACTTCAATTTTACCCATTATGTCCTTAACTCTATCTGCCATTATGTGTAAGCCCCCTTTGAAACTTTTGACTTTATTCTTCTTGCCTCGATTTCAGTTTCCCTAAGCATCAAATAATCACCGATTCTTACAGGCCCTTTTACATTTCTTCGCATGACCCTGCCTTTGTCTCTTCCCTCAAGAACCTGACATTTTACCTGCGTGATTTCGCCCCTGAATCCAGTCCTGCCTACAAATTCTTCGACGCGTGCGGGAACGACATCTCCAAGAATCTTATCGCTCCCCTTCGAAGATTGCGATTGCCCTTGTTTCGTCTTCTGCTGCTTTGCCATTTTAGATTATTATTTCTTAAAAGAAGCAATGTCTTTTTCTGCATCGCCTGCTTCAATCACCGCGACGCTTGAAGCGGATACGGGAATTCCGACTGCAATGCCCAGCTTCTGTTTGCTGTCAATCTCCTGGCAAGGGATGTTCTTTTCCTTGCATAAAACAGGAAGATGCTGAACAATCTCTTTCGGTTCCACGTCGGCCGCGTAGACGACAAGCTTCGCTGTGCCGCGCTCAATCGCTTTTGTAACTTCGTTGGTGCCTTTCTCGACCTTTCCGGTCTTTCGTGCCTTCTCTATTATTGTATATACATCCATTTTATTCCCCAGAGAACAAGCTAAAACCCTCGCGAATCAGCTCGCTCATCGGATAATTATTATGACAAAACTTGATTTAAAAATGTTTCCGTCAGTTTTCAGTTTAAGATCTGGAAATTTCCTTGTGTATATTGTCGCCCGCATTACGCCGTATTAATGTAAATTGCTTTTTTTCATTAAACAAATAAGAGTGAAAATTTTTTAAAGATTTATTTATAGCCCCCCCAGGATTCGAACCTGGGTCTCAAGGTCCAAAACCTTGAATTCTTGACCACTGAACTAGGGGGCTTTGAATTGATACCGCAGATTAATTTTAAAACTTTACTGATTACCCAAAATATTCTTCATAGAACAGTTCACGATTTATTTCCGGCCGGTTCGGCGTTATCTTCTTGAAGAAATCAGAAATGCTTCGGGGCCTGTATTTTTCCCCCACAAGGACCGCTGCGAGTTTTTTATATTCAGTGCTTCCCGCAGACTTTGACTTATAGTGGGTGTATGGCTCCATCTCCGAAAGCGCCCTCAGAACATTTATATCATGGGGAATCACAGCAAGCACAGGAATGTCGAGCGTTTCTTCTATGTCGGGAAGAGAAATCTCAAAATTCTTGTTGTACGCCCTGTTTATTATGATTCCCGAGATTGGGGTTCCCCTTTGTTTCGCAAGTTTCGCAGCCTTTATGGACGCGCTCAAAGTGGGATGGTCTGGCGTCGTCACTACAAGAACTTCATCCGCAGCAAGCATCACAGCAAGAGTCTCCTCGTCAAGGCTTGGGCTGGAATCCAAGATCACAACATCATACTTTTTCTTGAGTGGTTTTATTCTGTCCTTAAGGATCAATGGACTGACTTTTCTATTCCAGAAAATCGAAGCCGGAAGCAAATCAATATTATTAAGTTTTTGAACGGCATCTTTAGCATGTGCACTTCTTTCAAGGACATGATGCAGGGTTATCTCAGGATTGATTACATTCAGGTGTAAACCAAGATTGGGCGAAGAAAGGTTTCCGTCGACAAGAAGGACTTTTTTCCCAAGGTCAGCGAAAGCCGCCCCAAGAGAAACAACCGTCGTAGTCTTTCCGACGCCCCCTTTAAGACTTATCACACCTATTATCTTCCCCATTTACAAAACAAGATTTACGCCTTTAAATCTTTTACCTTTTTATCTCCAAACAACTTCGACCTCGTCTGTCCTCTGCCGCGGCTTTATATCTAAATAATCAAGATTACTCGGATTTATCTTAATGCCTTTCTTAAACATTATCTCCCCAAGAAAAGCAATCATTCCTGCATTGTCCACCAAAAACTGTTTCTCAGGGCAAAAAAACTTCGCTCCTCGCTGCTTGCACATGCTTTTTGCCATGGCCTGAAGCCTTGAATTGCACGCAACTCCTCCTCCAAGCAAAAGCTCTTTTTTCCCTGTGTGAGCCAGCGCGCGCTCAGCAACTTCAACGAGCATGGCAAAAACATTTTCCTGAAGGCTGAAAGAAAGTTCCTCGAGAGAATATTTCCCTGATTCCAGCTTCTGTTTCAAATTTGTAAGAATCCCCGAAAGAGCAATGTCCATTCCCTTCACTTTATAAGGAAGTTCAACAATTTTTTTACTCTTGTATTCTGAGGCAAGCTTTTCAATTTTCGGGCCGCCGGGGAATCCCATTCCAGCATATCGTGCAAAGGTATCAATAAAATTTCCTATTCCAATGTCAAGTGTCTCTCCAAAAACCCTGAACTTCCCTGAAGCATAAGCAATAACTTGTGTATTCGCCCCCGATGCATAAAGCATTACAGGATTCTTCGCCGGCATAGGTTTTACGACATGGCCAATTTCAAGATGCGCAATGCAATGATTTACAGGAACGATTGGCTTTTTCAGCTTGCGAGAAAGTTCTTTCGCAAAACGCATTCCCTGCAGTAAACACGGTGGCAACCCCGGGCCTTGAGAAACCGCAATCGCATCAATATCTTTTTCGTCAATTCCCGAGTTTGAAAGCGCCTCAAAAAAAATCTCTCCTTTGTTCTCAAAATGATGCTTTGCCGCTTCCATAGGGATTATCCCTCCTGATTCTGTCGTGTAAGTCTTTTTCACATTTGAAAGAACTTTCCCGTTCTTAACTATGGCAACTCCGAATGTGTGCGCGGTGCTTTCTATTCCAAGTATTGTCGGCATTCTCTGGAAAAAGAGAAGTTATTTATAAAATGAACGACTTAATAAAATGTGGCAAAAAAGAATCAGAGAATTCCTAACTTGAGATTAGCACCAATCAGGTCAGCACAAATAATTTTTAGAAGACACAATCAAAAGTCAAGAATAGAAGTTTTAACTGAAATCGATTTCGGCAGCACAGAAAAAAGAAAATACAAGTCTGAATTCCCAAAAGACATAAATGAATTGGACCTTTGCTGGAAGGCTGAAGAAGGCCAATCCGCCGTCGCAATCTATACAAGGCTGGGAGAGAATATGTATGCAGACCCCAACTCTGAAATCACCTCGTCCACATTGGCATACAATCTAGAAAGAATATTTCATAATGCCCATTTAGCCTGGGGAAGAATATACAGAATTTTCGGATAAATTAATTAAAAAATAAAAACAAAAAATAAGAGAAATTATCTTCTCTTTTTTCGGGTGGATTTTTTCTTAGCAGCCTTCTTCTTCGATTTCTTTCTTTTGCCGCCTCGTGCCATAGCCGCCTCGCAAACATTTCCCTGTCCATCGACGTAATAAAGGTGGTGTGGCTTTCTTTTCACCGCATTCCTAACAATGATTTTTCCCATTTTAAACCTCCTTTTATTATTATGGTGAAACTAATTCAAATCTCTATTTAAATCTTTCTTCCGACGAGAGAGTGAACAGCCTTCAAATTTTTTTTATTGACTGGCACTTCCAAAAGCTTCTTAAATGGCCTGCTCGGAGAGATTTCAAACGTAAAGGGCCGCACAATTTTCACATCAACAATCTTGTTTCTTTCATCAAGCCACACTGCAACGAAAGGGAAGAAAACAAACAGCGAGGTTATTTTGAATTTTCTTGGCCTCTCAAATTCAAACAAGCAGGGTTTGGTTTTGCTTGAACGGAACATAAGGCCAGAACTTAACATGCTGCATTTTCGCGCATCAAATGAAAATCGTTTTCCTTTAAAACTGAAAAAAACTTTTTTTGTTTTCATTTTCGCGTTCCCGCTTTTTTATTTTATATGCCTTGTAATTTTTCTCTATGTTTTTACTGCAGACATGGTCGTGATTCCGGAATCCTCCGCCGAAAGTTTTTGGGATGTGCATAAGTTCATGAATGATGGTTTTTGTCTGGTCTTCTTCGCTTAGCTTGTCAAATCTTTTCGAAATGAATTCCAGGCCATAATATGCAGGGATTCCAATTGTCTTTTGCATCAATTTCCCGATGGTGTGGCACCTTGCAATCGTTCCGCGGCTGGAGCTTCCAAAACTCCTGAAACACTTAACCCTTTCAAGTTTTATGTGTGGAAAAAGTGCCAGTGAGATTTCCTCTGCCTTCGCCTGAATGTCCGGCGCGTATTCGTATTTCATCCTATCTCAACAATTTTATTTCTCGACGTGAATCCTGAAGTTATTTTCACGGGCTTTTCAAAATAATCCTTTAGAAGTTTAATAAGTTTGGTATTGGCCTTGTTGTCAATCGGTTTCTCGCTGAACCATACTTCAATTCCTTCGGTAGTTTTCCTTACATCCTCTTTGGAAGAATTAGGATGGACTTTTACTTTTATTTTCATATCAAAAGAAGAGAATTACCTCTTAAATAATTACTTACTCTCTGGGTGAATATTAATATCTAAGATCTTAAGTAGATCTAGCCTATAAATTTCTTGTTTCGCTTTTAAAACTCTATCATCGTCTTCTCCAGTGGGGAATTCTATTAATTTCAAACGGGGTCTGGACTGCGTATAAAGTTCTGCCGCTCTTTTTAACATCTTCAATGCATGAGCCCCCTTTGTAACAGGCACAATTCTTGTTGTTGGAGAAGTCTTCCCCCCAACATAAACAATCTCAGTAGGTTCTGTCTTAAGGCTGTTATCCAATATCTTGTAAACTTCAAATAAATCTCTTATATATCCTTTAGGCATATCCATTGTTAAGTCAGACAGCAATTTTCCGTTCCTTAATATATCAACAACAAGTCTTACATCTACACTAGGCCCCATACTGCTCTCATGCCATCGTGTTAATTGATGTTTATCAAAGAATATTTCAAAATAACCTTTCTCTTTACGAAAATAACAATGGGGCCCCTTTAATATGCTAGACAGCCCAAAATATCCTGTGAATCCCAAACCGTGAGAGACTTCTTTTTCAAGATGGTTTTCTAATGCCGCCTGTGTATATTCATCTTTATCGTTAAAACCTTGTACGGCCTCCCATATAGGAGTAAAACGTTCCTCCAACCCAGAAACAAGAGTCCTTCCTGTATCCTCCACAACTTCTGTCAGATAGTCCATATAAAAAATCAAGAACCAATCTTTTTAAGAATTGCTGGAATTCAAAATATATGTTAATCTATCGGTTCCAGGGCTCTTTGTAAGGCCTCCCGAGCGCTCGATAAATCCCACGTTCAGTCCTGCCAGCGACCATCTTCCCGGTCTTCCTGCTAAAAAGCCCATACTGATCGAGCTTGAATCCTTTTTTCTTAGCAACAACGCGCAAACCGATTCCTGCGCCGAATTTGCTGGAATAAGCCATAAGCGTCGCGCCCCAGGATTTCAGAGTGCTATAATAAAATTCCACATTAACGCCCCTGTATCTCCATCGGGATTTCTCTTTTCCGCCCTGCAAAAACTTAAAATCTTTCTTCTTCAGAAAATCCATAAACTTGTCAAGATTTTTGGGAATCGCAACAATGTCTATATCAACGGGATTTTTCTCCTTTCGTCTTATGCTCCCTACGACTTCAATCTTCCTGCAATACGGCCGAACTTTCCTAACAACTTCTTTAGACAGCTTCGTCACAAACGCACCTTTCTTAGTCTCGACCCACCGCCCTTTTTTAAAAACGCGCCTTATCTCAGACATACGAGAAAAAAGCGATACTTATTTATAAATTTTAACTTATATTCGTAAGATA
>CAYXWJ010000006.1:0-17805 GCA_964468775.1 Candidatus Woesearchaeota archaeon | reverse complement strand
GTTTGTTTATCTGCTCAGGACTAAGAAGCGAAAATCCGATTTCCTTTACTTGCTTTTTTATGATATCCATTTTATTCGTATTTGTTTTTCAGCATGAAGCTTGTATTTATATGAAGTCCCTGAAGCTCTTCTATCAAAAGTTTGAACGCGTAAGACACTTCAATCATTTCCACGTCTTCGGAGCCGCACAGAGGACAAATCTTCTTGTTTCGGATATTGTCTTCAATCGCGATTTCGCCGCACTTGGTGCAAATAGGCAGGATGACTTTGTCCGAGTCGTATCTTTCTTTCAAAAGCAGAGACGCTCCGTGCGCAACCAATGCCTGCTGTTCCATTTCTCCAAGCCTCAAGGCTCCCCCGCGAGCACGCCCTTCTATCGGCTGCCTTGTAAGAAGCGCGACTTTTCCCGACGCACGGCCGTGAAGCTTGTTCCCAACCATATATCTCAATTTCAAATAGTAAAGATTTCCAACGAAAATTTTTGCAGTCATCCTTTTTCCGGTGATTCCGCTGTACATTGTCTCTTTTCCATCATAGCTGAAACCCATGTTTTTAAGCTGCTCTTCAAGCTCGGCCTTTCCTGTCCCGGAGAAAGACGTCCCATCAACAACCTCTCCTCTAAGGCATCCGACTTTTCCTGCAAGAAGCTCTAGGAGATATCCAACAGTCATACGGCTTGGGAGTCCGTGCGGATTGAACATGACGTCGGGATGAATTCCTTTTGCAGTGAATGGCATATCTTCTTCATCTACCAAAAGCCCGATGACTCCTTTCTGTCCGTGAGATGTCGCAAATTTGTCTCCAGGCTCAGGAATTCTTAAGTCGCGCATTTTCACGTGAACAATCTTGTTGCCGTCGCTGTCTTCTGTGATGTAAACAGAATCAACAGTCCCCGATTCTTCCTGCTTCATTGAAACGCTTGATTCCTTCTTTGCCCTGACAGAAATGTCTCTCGCTTCAGAAAGGAACTTTGGAGGCGAAGTTTTTCCGATAAGAACCTCTCCTTCGCCGACGGCAGCTTCAGGGTAAACTATTCCGTCCGAATCAAGGAATCTGTAGCTTGCTTCCGTTTTGTATCCAGAAGAATCTTTGTCTGGAATTGTTATCTCGTCCTTCAATCCGCCAGCATAGTTCATTTCGATTGCGTTGTACGGCCTGAAATAAAAGCTCCTGCCGAGTCCACGGTCAACGCTCCCTCTGTTCAGTATCAGCGCGTCTTCCATATTGTATCCCTCGTGTGTCATAACTGCAACGACTAGATTCTGCCCCGCAGGATACGTTTTAAGAGTATCATAAACAAAGCTTCTCACTATTGGCTTCTGAGGATATTGCAGTATGGAAACGTCTGTATCTATTCTTGAAATATAATTGGCAGCGTAAAGCCCCAAAGACTGCTTCTGTGTCTTGCTTCCACGATTAAGCCTCGAGCTTTGGTCATGGTTTCCGTAAGGAACCAATGAAGTTATAACTCCGAAAATATCTGTGTGGTCAATCTCAAGATGCGTGTGTTCCGGCGTGACGTCTTCCTCATTAAGTGCGACGAGCGCGCTTTCCTCTTCTGAAGCATCAAGATATTCTATTATTCCTTTCTCAATCAGGTCTTTCCATTTCATCTCACCCTGCTCTAATGCGACGAGATGCTCTGGCTTAAGCCTTGAAAGGCCATTGTCGACGATTATTATTGGTCTCAAAACACGTCCAGGCTCCGTCGATATCACGACATCCTTGAAATCATTGTCATACCTTACACTCATCTGAACAGGGAACTCGCCCCGCCTTCTTTTCTCTCTGACCTTTGAAGCGAATTCTTCAGGATCTTCCACAGAGCCGATGAACATTCCGTTAAGGAAAACTTCTGTTCCTCCGACTCCGCCTTCTGCTCCGTTTTTCATTCCCTCTGCAACTAACTCTTTGAAGAAATTATTCTCGTCAAGGTCTATTCTCGTCGAGACTCTGCTCAATATAGCAAGATTTTTTCGCAGCCCAATCTCCGTTCCTTCAGGAGTTTCAATAGGGCAGAATCTTCCATAGTGTGTAGGGTGCAAGGTTCGCGCAGCAAAATTCTCCTGCTCGCTTGGAAGCATAGATGAGACTCTCTGAAGCTGAGAGATTGTTGCAAGATAGTTCGTCTTGTCCATGTTCTGCGTGATTCCGGAGCGCTCGCCTGTCCAGCTTCCCGTAGCAATTGCGCTCTCCATACGGTGCGAGAACAAAGTCGATTTCGCAATTATTTTTATCGAGAAAAATTTCCGCCTTTTCGTGGCTTTCTGCAGCGAGTACTGTATGTCCCTTATAAGAATCCCAAGGTTAACTCTGAACAAAGTTGAAAGCAAATCCCCTGAGAGTCTCACACGCTTGTTCGCGTAATGGTCTTTGTCTGTCCTCAATTTCGGGTTTTCCTTTGCAATCAAAAATTGCTTTATCAATTTGCAGAGCGTTATTGCTTTCTTCATCCTGTCTTCTTTGCTCTGGCCCATGTGCGGGAACAGGTATGAATCAATTCTTTGCTTTACTCGGTCAAGAATTTCTTTTTTGGTTCCCTGAAGGTTCGCTTTCTCTGAAATAAACATCATTGCGTCTTCTTTTGTTCCGATATTGACATATTCGTAAAGATTGACGATGACAGAGTCTGTCTCCATCCCTATGTATTTCTGGATGTCGGATTCTTTTGTCATGCCCAGCGCTTTCAGGATTATTATCGCAGGAATGTCTTTGAATTTGCTGAATGATGTCCCGAGAATTCCGTCTTTGGTTTCGGAAAGCCATACTGGAATTCTATATGTTCCCTTCAAGGAAAAAAGCCGAAGAACCAAGTTTCCTTTTGCGTTGGTTTCTATGAATGGCTGGTTTTCTGCAAGGTCCTCTGCCATAACCATAACTCTTTCGTTTCCTTTGATTATGAAATATCCCCCTGGATCCAGGACGTCGTGATAATTTTCGATAAGCTCTTCTTTTGACATGCCGTAAGTATTGCACGCTTTGCTTTTCACCATGACAGGAATCTTTCCTATTTCGACTTTCTCTGAATCGACCTGGTCGTCTTTCCTTACAGTAATCTCAAGCGTGACAGGTGCGGCGTAGGTAAGGTTTCGCATCTTGGCCTCATAGGGGGTTATCAAAGACGAGCTTCCGTCCGCCTCGACGACCACCGGCTTTCCGATGTCTATTTTACCGAGAGTAATTTCAAAGTCATCATTGTTTATGGTCTCTGAAATTTCCTTGACAATCTCCTGCATCCTGTGTTCCAAAAAGTTATTGAAAGAAATTATGTTTGACTCTACAAGCGAATGCTCTTGGAGATAATTCTTTATTATGATGTGCTTTTTGTTTTCCATTATTTGTTGTCAACGCCCCCTGCCAATTTATTTGCGTGCCCTACTTTTTTCATTACTTCAGGAGGCATTCTTTTTTCATATTCCTTTAATGTAGCGTCAAGGCCTGCCTGAGCATCGGTTTTAGTTTGATTAGCAATTTTTAATAGAAGAAACAAGGTGTCACCCAAAAAATCCTGAACTTCTGCTTTGTTTTCTGAGATAACCTTTTTCTGCTTTTCATTGTCAATCCATTTCACGAGGCTCCAAAGCTCACCCATCTCCTCTCCTATATTGAGCATCAAATCTTTCAAATCCCAGGAATCTCCCCAACCTCGTGCCTCGTCGAATTCTCTGATATTATTTTGAGCCTCTTTAATTTCCATTACACGACGACACGATAATACAAATGCGTTTTATCGTCCTCCTTTCTTTCAATCTTTATTACGTCGCCGACTTCGCAGCCCTCAGGCAACGCAGGGTCGTCAGAAAAAATCTTAGGTAATTGTGCTCGAGATATGTTAAATTCTCCGAGAAGTTCTTCGACCTCCTTCTCTTTCAGTTTCGTGTGTTTCGGTTGTAGTATGTGCATCAGGGGGCTTGGAGCGTATTTGCCGTCGGTAATTTAATTTTGGGGAATTTGAAATCATTAAGCACTATTTAAAATGTTTTAATGACTTGGCAATAATAAAAGAGACAAAAATTTCGTTTATAAACCTTACGGTATATTTTTAGAAATATGGCCCTGGAGGGATTTGAACCCCCGACACCTGGATTAAAAGTCCAGTGCTCTAACCAGACTGAGCTACAGAGCCTGTTGATTTTTCTGTAGGCAGGCGGGTTCGTGCATTAAAGCACCTTAACCAGACTTAGCTACAGAGCCATCTACTATTTTTATAGAGAATCAGTTTATAAATTTTTTATTTTTGACCAGCCATCTAAATCTCTGGCTTTTTCTTTCAAGTACATAACGGCCATATCTTCTAATTTATGAAGTGCAGAAGGTCTTCCTTTTTGACTGACATCTCTCATGACAGCTTCATAATCTAAGTTTCCGGATAAAACCATTTCTATAAGAAATTTCGCTCTTGATCCTGGACTGCGAGGGGGAAGATTATTAAGAGCGTAAAGTAATCTTAATTCTTTATTCTCATAACTTCGATAAGAACCCACTTCTTCATCATTCCATCTTTCCCACTCAGGATATAACATGAATTTTTCTATCACAAGAGCTATTTAAGCATTATTGCACTAGATTACAACTTCTTTTTTATTCGCTCTTCAAAATCCTCAAGCGGCATTGCTCCGACGAATCTCTCCGCGACCTCACCGTTCTTGAAAAGGATGAAGTTTGGAATTGAAACAACGCGGAACTTTTGCGCAACGCTTTGGTTTTCGTCGACATCAATCTTTCCGAACTTTACCTTCCCCTTGAACTTTTTAGAAAGCTCTTCAATAACAGGCGCCATCATTATGCAGGGCATGCACCAGTCAGCGAAAAAATCAACAAGAACCGTGCCTTCCTTGACAAAACCGTCGAATTCTCTGCCAGTCAGCTCTTTAACACCCTCTGCCATTAGAATTAAGATTTAATGTTGTTTATAAAATTTATGCCCTATTTGAAAGTGCATACAATGATTCAAGATGAGGAATTAATATTTTGCTCCATGTTTCCGTTTCGTATCCTCTGAATCCTGAAACCATTTTGTCGAGGGGAACAAATTCTGTATGGGTTATAGAGGGCTCATTTGAAACGGCCTCGCCATCAGTAAACAAAGTGTATATCAATCCAAAATGTACTCTATCCACAGGCTTATCTCGTGCAAAAAGTGTGCCCACTAATTTTGGCTCGCCTATATCTCCCAGAAACTTAGCTTCTTCTATTGTGACCTCTCTTTCTAAGCATCTTTCTATGTAGTTTGGGCCGTCTGTCTTATTTACATGTCCCCCGAGACCGATGGAATGTTTTCCTAAAAGCCTGGCGTCCCCGAAGTCCTTTGGATTATCTGTTCTAACATACGAAAACACTTCACCTTTCTCATTGAAGACAATAGTATATGGAATCCCCTGCAAAACCAATTCGTCTTCTTCGCAATCGTATCTTGAATGGAAGAACCCGTTCCGTAAAGCCCCTATAAGCTTTTTAGCATCGTCTTCTCTTATAGGTTCAAACCCTTCGCTGAAATGCCTGAAACTTCTTAATGTGTTCGCATCTTCGACAAGAACGATTCTTGAAAGTTTCTCATGATTCCGCGCCGCATTTTCAAAATCGAATGCCTTGAAATGTTTTGAGACCCTCGGCCCAATCTGCCCCTGGTAATGAGACCCACTCTCTTCGCCGTAAAGTTTGTCGGCTATTGCATTCGTTCTGTGAAATTCAAGGGCGCTAAGGGGCATTCCATGCTCAATGGGCATATCTTCTCTTTCATCAGGAATTACTTCAAAGACCATGTCTCCAACAAAAGGCTGGTCCGCAAACCCTGCCTCATGCGTCCTACCCTCTATCCCTTCTCGGGAATGTTTTTTCAATTCAGCACTCAAATGTTTTGGCACATGAAGAACTTCATTTGAATTCAACAGGTAACTTCCATCTCTGGCAAAAACATTTCTCTTTCCTGAAACCACAGGTTCGAAATAGTCCTCTGCAGAATAGAACCCTTTTTTAGACAAATCAATAGGGTCTGGATTGTTCCTTGCTCTAAGTCCGAAAACACCATGGGTGTTGAGCCCCCTTGCATCGACACTCAACCTTAGACCGTCAGAAATCATTCCCGGGGACAATTCCATCTGTATTTGTTCGCCGACTTCTTTTTTTCTGTAGAGTAGTGGATTTTTTACAAATTCTTCTGCCAATTCTGTATCAGTAAGTTTTGCATCGCCGCAGAAAAATCTTAGTTGGTTAACCGTAAGTCCCGGATGGACAATCATGTTAAATTTAGTGGGCTGTAACAAGAGCCACATATCCATGTCTTTATCAAAAAAATATACTTCGTCAAAGGAGGGATTATAATCTGCCATAAATCTTCCGAAGGAAAAAAGTCGCCCCATACTGCTTTTTGAGGAAGACCTTACAGAAGTCACAGATTGCACAAGGGGATTTTGTGCTGAAAATCGCTCCTCTAATTTTACAAGATACGTAAATCCTGTTTTTACTTCAAATCCTCCAACCATACTTTTTCGAGCCCTTTTTCTTGCCGGAATCTGGAGCAATGTTCTGTATATAGTTTCATCTCTTCTTGGCCTCAAAATACCTTGGCCTTGCGCATCCAGAACGAAAAGCTCATCTGCGAGAGAAGTTTCATATGATCCTGCCTGAACTCTTTTCTCTAGGCCATCATCATTAAACCACCCTTTTTTTCGGAGGAGCCGTTCACCATCAAAAGAATCTCTGTCTGCCAGGCCGATGTTTCCTTCAGGAACCTGCAAAAAACCCGGGACAATCAAACCATTTCTTATCTCCTGTGATACAAGACAATAACCTGCATTTGACATAAGAAATCTTGGAAAAGCGTTTTTTAAACAATTATTGTGCTGCAGTATCTATTTAGTAAGAGACGGTCGACGCCAGCTTGTAGATGAACCATCCCAGAACGAAATAGTAAAGGAAAGTGTGGAAGTGGAATAACGCCACCATCAGAATGTAAACGCCGCAGGCCAAATCTACGAAGCTCATGAAGTCCCTGAAAATTATTCCCTTTGCGATTAGATAAAGTGCGGACATCCAGAGCAGCGTGAAGGGAAAACCCAGGCCGAAATGCGAAAGGCTGAGCGCGCCGACCGAAATGAGGTCCAGCGCCATGAAAATCCATTCTATCATAAAAAAGATAACGGCTTTTGGTTTATATTAATTTATATTCTAAAACTCAATCCCTTTCCGCGCCAAAATTCCCTCGTCATAAGGATGCTTTATCTTTTTGATTTCCGTAACCAAGTTTGCCTTCTCGAAGATTTTCGGGAAAGGCTTGTGAGAACCAGTAAGGATAAGTTCTTTTTTCTCCGGCTTTCCATTAATTAAATCCAAAACTTCTTCCTCGCTCAAAAGTCCGAGCTGAACTGCATAAAGAATCTCATCCGCGATAACAATATCATAATCCTGATTTTCCAAGGATTCTTTAACATGAGCGAGTGCATCTTTGCACGATTGTATCTGGTTCTCTGTGGGGGTTCCGACAACCCAGCCATCCATCCCAAATCTCTTGTATGTAAAACCCGGAAATGTGTCAAGAGCCTTTATCTCGCCGGGAATTTGCTCTTCTCCAAGGGAGGCCGCCCCATTTTTCATGAACTGCACAAGGTGAACATTGTAGCCGTTTCCGCATGCCCGAAGGGCCGTCCCCAAAGAACTCGTTGTCTTGCCCTTTCCATTTCCCCAGAAGACTTGCACGAGGCCGAGTTTAGATTTGTCTGGTTGCATTTTATTTTTTTGAAGTTTTATCTATAAGTGATAAAATGAAAGGGCGAAACGCCCAAATGATAAATAAAATAATAAAAAAGGTTAATAAATTTCCATGCATATTACTTGAAAGTATCATGATGACTGCTAACATTGTTAGAATAGCAACAATTAAATCTAGAATAGACCAAAGGAGATTATCTCTCAAAAATTTGATTAATAGGTTTTTCATTTTTCTTCAAGATAAAATTCATCCGCACTTGCTAAATCCACAAGTGTAACATTTCTGGCATCCCTCTACCATCGCTAAAGGCGAGCCGCAGTCGGGGCATCTGTGACCGAATGCTCCCCCGTTTCCGTTGCCATTTCCGTTTATATGCAAACTTATCCCCTCTGTCCCAAGGGCGCCGCCTTCTTCAGGCAGTTTCTTCTCATCAAAAGGATCCTTCCCTGTTCTTAAATAATCTGAAACTCTTTTCTCAACTTCTGCATAATTGACTTCTCCGAGCAAGAGTCTTTTCACACCAAACATTTCTTTTGCCGTAACAAATTTCATTAGTGCTCTCGCAAATCCTTGTGGCAATGAATTTATCCCTCCATCGCGCGTCACAATTCCATTTCCAGAGCCGATATCCTTAAGCTGCGCAATTACTTCTTCAATAGACTGTTTCTTTCTTAGCCACAAAGAGGTCAGCCTTCCCAACGCTTCCATTGATGCGGCCTCTTCACTGCCAGCGTTCCCAAGCTGCGCAAAGACCTCTATAGGGCGGTAATCTTTCATAGGGTCAATCACTACCTGCATATGAATATTTCCATAAGGTGTAGGCTGCCTTAGCTTTATAGAGGGCGCGACTGCAGGAACGATTACCGGCTGCTCCTGGGCGACTTTAGCTGCCTCTTCCTGTTTCTTTTCCTTGGATTTGTCGCTCAGGTTCAAGACTTGGAACTGCTTGCTTCCGTCCCTGTAAATCGTAACTCCCTTAGCGCCATTCTCATAAGCGATCATGTAAACTTCCTCAACATCTTCAATTGTTGCCCCATTTCTCAGGTTAACTGTTTTTGATACTGCGTTGTCTGTGTATTTCTGGAAAGCGCACTGCATCATCACATGGTCTCGCGGACTAAGGTCATGCGAAGTCAAAAAAAGATTCTGCACGCTCTCAGGGATTTCTTCCAATCCTACAAGAGATTTATGGTTATCATTTATCTTCATGTAGAGCTCATCGCGCCCCATCCCAAAATAATCATTCTCAAATGCAATCTTGTCGAACAAAGGATTTACCTCAAAGAAAGTATCTTTCTCCAGGGGCTTGTCTCCTTTCTTCAGCGCATCAATCCCTGCCGCATTATATCTGACATAAACAACAGCGAAGAAAGGCTCTATTCCTGCGCCCTGCAATCCTGCCGCGATTCCAATGGTCCCTGTAGGCGCGATGGTCGTTCTTGCTGAATGCCTTGGGAAAAATTCCTGGCCTCTGAAAAACCTGCTGTCTCTATCATAAATGCTTCCTTTGAACGCGGGGAAAACTCCTCTTGTGTCTGCGAGCTCTTCTGAAACATTAAGGCACGTCATGTTTATGAATTCCATGACCTCTTCCGCCTTTTTCAGCGCGCGAGGCGAATTGTATGGGATTCCCATTTTAACAAGAGACTCTGCCCAGCCCATGACGCCGAGGCCTATTCTCCTGTTCTTCTTCGCCATCTCTTCAATTTCAGGAATCGGATAATTGTTCACATCAATCACATTGTCCAAAAAGTGTGTCGCAGTCGTAACGCATTCTTTCAGCGCAGGATAGTCGAAGTCCGCTCTTGGCGTGAACTCGTCTTTGATAAACCTTGAAAGGTTTATGGAACCGAGGTTGCAGGGCTCATAAGGAAGCAAAGGCTGCTCTCCGCAAGGATTCGTAGACTCAATCATTCCCAGATGCGGCGTTGCATTGCTTCCTGTGCTGTTTATCCTGTCGATTATTATGATTCCAGGATCTCCTGTCTCCCACGCTCCCTGCACAAGCTTGTTCCAAACTTCCTTGGCATTAAGTTTTCCTGCAACCGAACCGTCTCGGGGATTAATCAAATCATAATCAAGATTGTTTTTTACTGCATGCATGAATCTGTCGTCAATCGTAACAGAGACATTGAAGTTTTCCATCATTCCGGGAGTCTTTTTCATATCAATAAACTTGAGGATGTCCGGATGGTTGTAATGAAGGATTCCCATGTTGGCCCCTCTTCGTGTTCCGCCTTGTTTGACAACGTCAGTCGACTTGTCGAAGAGCTGCATGAAAGTTATCGGCCCGGAAGAAACGCCCTTTGTGGTCTTTACTTCATCGCCCCCCGGCCTCAGCCTGGAAAAAGAGAACCCTGTCCCGCCGCCGCTTTGATGTATCAACGCCATATTTTTTACAGAAGTGTAAATCGCATCTATTGAATCTTCTACAGGAAGAACATAGCACGCGCTGAGCTGCTGCAACGGCCGCCCTGCATTCATCAACGTCGGCGAGTTGGGAAGGAACTTGAATTCGGAAAGCAGATTATAGAATTTTTCCTCAACTTCATAAACTATCTCTGGAGATTCCTTGTTTATCCTTTCAAGATTGTCCAAAAATT
The DNA here is from genome assembly GCA_964468775.1 of Candidatus Woesearchaeota archaeon. GTDB lineage: Archaea > Nanobdellota > Nanobdellia > Pacearchaeales > GW2011-AR1 > ASMP01. The sequence goes on along the minus strand of CAYXWJ010000006.1, from coordinate 7,494 downwards.
GTCTAAAGTTAGCATGAAGATTATCATTTCCCGAAAGCCCGTGATGAAGAAGATACATTCCTGCAGGCTTCCCTTTTGAGTTGTAAGGAACTTTTTTGAAATTCACGCCCTCGAAGATTTCTCCTTCCGAAACTTTTTCTGAATGGAGTATTTCTGCAAGCGCAATATTGTGGCATACAGTCCGCAGCCAGGATTCAAGCGTCGGAGAATCTTTTAGATATTTGTCTCTTATAACTTTGATTTGGTTTTCGCTGACATTAAGCTCAGTCAATTTGCGCAGTTCAGGGTTCATTATGCTCTTTGTTCTTATCTCTGAAGTCATTTCAATCCCCCCAACTCTCTTTTGAAATCTTTTATGTCCTGGAAATCACGATACACAGAGGCAAATCTTATGTATGCAATATTGTCGAGCTTTTTTATTTTTTTCATGGCAAGCTCCCCGATGACAGAACTCTTGACCTCTTTTTTCCCTTTCCTCATAAGCTGTTCTTCTATTTCGTTTATCATTTTGTCTATCTTCTCTTTTTCGACGGGGCGCTTCTCGAACGCTTTTTCAATCCCTGACGCAAGTTTTTCTCTGCTGAACTTCTCGCGCCGGCCGTCTTTCTTTATCACATAAAAATCAGACTTGCTGATTTTCTCGTAGGTTGTGAACCGCCTTTTGCATTTCAGGCACTCCCTTCTTCGCCTTACGCCTTCGGGCGAGCCCCTCTTGTCTGTAACCTTGGTTTTCCCAAGACAATACGGACATTCCATTTTAATTTGAATGGTATATTAATTTTGATGTGCTCGAAAGTATATTTTTAGCCCCCTTTTTCCACAATCTTATCCTTGTTTTCAGCAAAAGCCGAAAACCGAGCACATACAATATGTTGTAGTTCGGATAAGTATTATCTCTACTAATTGTATTTTTATTACAAGATACCTTTAGAAACTTTTGTATTTAAAGGTTCATGAAAATTCTAAAGTTACAACAATTTCTCCCTGTAATTGTCGAAAAATATTGAGGCTGTGAAGCACATTATCACGAAATCTCTGACAAGTATCGTCGTAAAACCGGCCTCTATGTAAAGCGAAATTACAATGCCCAGCATTACCAATGTCCCAATTGCGGATGCAAGTTTTATTTTGTAACCGACGGCAAGCGCAACACCTATCGCTGCCAAAACCAATCCATGAACTCTTACAATCATAATATTGCCCAAAAAGTTTGATATTAAAGCAGGGACAAATCCTGACCAATAAACAGGATTAACGAGTTCCCAAATTCCAAATACAATAAATATCAAAGCCAAAGAATAATTCGTAAGGTATTTCCTTATCGCCTCATGTTTCATTTTATTGGACTATGTATCCATCGGAGTTCACGATTATTGCCGTGTCGTCTCTTAGGCTGTAATCGCTGTTGCCGGCAGTATCATCATCTCCGAGAGAGCGTTCAATGAAATAGAGTTTTTCTCCAGGCTGCAATGTATATGTCTGGTTTGCATACTCTTGCTTGAGCGCCGTGAGAGTGTATGTCATGCTTCCGTCAGAATTTGAAGTCTTGCTAAGATCAAATCCGGTCAATGCAGTTTTGGCCTGCGAGCTTAACGTGTCTCCTGATATAAGATAAGCATATTGATAATAAGGAGAATCGACGAATTTTGTTCCAGAATTTGAGGCTGACACATTGCTGTTACCGGAAATCAACTGCTCATTTATCGCGTTAGTTGTGGGGCTCGGCCTCAAGGTGAAAATCAAAAACGCAACTACCAAAGCCACGACAATCAGACTTATCCAGAATCTTTTTTGCATTTCGGAACTATGAAAGCAGCCTTTATAAAATTTATTGCAATCATACATTTTATAAACCCGCGGCGCGCCTTAAATTCGCGGATATCTTTTCTTATTATTAAAATGACGACCTTGACTGTTGCTAAGGAGCGCACGCCGCGAGAACTCAAGAAAATCCTTCATCCACTTGTCCAGGAATGGTTTTTTTCACAGTACAAGGAATTTTCTCTTACTCAACGGTACGGCGTTTTGCCAATTCACGAAAAAAAGAACATACTTATCTCGGCAGAAACCGGAGGGACGAAAACCCTGAGCTCATTCCTTGCGATACTCAACCAGCTTGTGACTCTCGCGGAAAAAGGCGAGCTTGAAAAAAAGATTTACGCAGTCTACACTTCTCCTTTGAAAGCCTTGAGCAATGACATTCACAAAAATCTTATAGAGCCGCTTGAAGAAATTTACAAGATTGCTGAATCAAAGGACATAAAGCTTCAGAAAATTCGTGTCTCTTTGAGAACAGGCGACACAACCAGTTCAGAAAAATCCAAGATGCTGAAGAATCCTCCGCACATTTTAGTTACAACCCCAGAATCTCTTGCGATAATTCTTACAACTTCCAAATTCATCGAACATTTGCGCGCAGTTGAATATTGCATAGTGGACGAAATTCACTCATTAGACAATAAGCGGGGAGTCTATCTTAGCCTGACGCTGGAAAGGCTTAACGAAGTCTCGAACATATGGCCGGTAAAAATAGGCCTGAGCGCCACAATCGAGCCAATGGATGAAGTCGCGAAGTTTCTCGTCGGAATAGACAAAAACAGAAAATGCGAAATAGCAAAAATAAACCTGAACAAAAAAATTGACGTGCAAGTTTTAAGCCCCGCGAAAAATGTCGTAGAAGACGAAGGCCTTCACAACAAAATGTACAATCTTATGTCGGATTTAATCCAGCAGCATAAAACTACATTGATTTTCACAAACACCCGCTCTGCAACAGAGAGAGTTGTAAATTTCCTTAAAGAAAAATTCCCTACCGAATATGGGGACGACAACATCGCGGCCCACCATTCTTCCCTGAGCAAGGTCCACAGATTCAATATTGAGGAAAGATTAAGAAATGGAGAACTAAAGGTTGTTGTCTGTTCTACAAGTCTGGAGCTGGGAATTGACATCGGTTTCATAGACCTCGTAATCATGCTCGGCTCTCCCAAATCCTCTTCAAGAGCTTTGCAAAGACTGGGCCGCGCGGGCCACAAACTCCACAGCACCGCGAAAGGCCGATTCATAATTCTTGACAGGGATGATTTAGTGGAATGCTGCGTCATACAAAAAGAAATGGTCGAGAGAAAGATAAACAAAATAACTTTCCCGAAAAACTGCCTTGATGTTTTGAGCCAGCAGATTTATGGAATGGCAATATACAAGATATGGAAAGAGGAAGAACTTTTTAATTTAATAAAGAAAAGTTATTGTTATTCCGGACTTTCACGAACAGATTTTCTTGATGTGATTTCATATTTGTCGGGAGAGTATTCATTGGAAAAAAATTCAGTCTATGGTAAGATTTGGTACGACCCGGAAACAAAAGAGATAGGGAAACGCGGAAAGCTCGCTCGCGTGCTTTATATGACAAACATCGGAACGATTCCGGAAGAGTCTTTTGTAACTGTAAAAATCGCGGGCTCAGAGGAACCGGTAGGCGTGATTGACGAATCTTTTCTTTCGCGAATGAAAAAAGGCGACGTGTTTGTTCTCGGCGGAAAAAAATATCTTTACAGATACACGAGAGGGATGAATCTTTACGTGGCCTCAGAAGTGAGAAGAAATCCGAATATTCCATCCTGGTTTTCGGAAATGCTCCCGCTTAGTTTTGATTCTGCAAATGAAATCAACAAATTTCGAAAGCACATGAGCCGCAAGCTGGCATCTAAAAAATCTAAGAAAGAAACCCTTGAGTTCATAAAGACCTATCTTTACGTCCCTAAGGAAACGGCCGAAGCGATTTACAATTATTTCCTAGAGCAGCACAGCTTCCTCGAGATTCCACACGAAAATCTTATTGTTGTGGAAAAGTTCAGGGACGGAGAGAAAAAATACCTTTTGTTTCATACGCTTTACGGTCGAAGAGTTAATGATGCACTGTCTCGAGCGATTGGATATATTATTGGAACTCACGGCGGACGCGACATTGAAATAGGAATAACAGATAATGGATTTTATCTTTCCGGGGAAAGGATGACAATAAAACGCGCGCTTGAAGAACTTAACGACAAGAATATCGAAGAGGTTCTCTCTGAGGCGATTGACAAAACGGACGTTCTCGCGCGAAGGTTCAGGCATTGTGCAACGCGTTCTCTCATGATTCTTAGAAGCTATAAGGGCCGAAGAAAGACAGTCGGGAAACAGCAGATGAAATCTCATTTCCTATTGGCAGCGGTAAAAAAGATAACGCGGGCATTTCCTATCCTGCGGGAAGCGCGAAGAGAGGTCCTTGAAGATTTGATGGACGTCGAAAATGCAAAAGTTGTTCTTCGCGATATCCAAAACAAAAAGGTTCAGGTCAAAATAGTTGAGACGGACTTGCCCTCGCCGTTCGCGCTTCATCTTGTGCTTCAGGGCCACACTGACTTGCTCCGCATCGAAGACAAGCAGGCTTTCCTACGAAGAATGCACGAACTTCATGTTAAAAACATAGTCAAGCGGGGGAGTTTGAATGCCTGAAAGAATTTTCATAGACAAGACGGTCTTCTTCCCGGAGCAGGGAATTTTGGCAGTCGGAGATCTTCATGTAGGATACGATTATATGCTAGTCCAATCAGGAGTTCTGGTTCCTGAAAGGCAGATTAAAGAGACCCTCGAAGATTTTGAGCGAATCATCGAAAAAATAAAATCACTTGGATACGAACTTAAGAAAATAGTTTTTCTCGGAGACATAAAGCATTCTTTCGGATATGAGTTTGCTGAAAGGAACGAACTGCGCGAAATAATCGCCGCGCTGACAAAATATGTTCCTGAAGAAAATATAATCTTTGTGAAGGGAAATCACGACACGATGGATTACACTCTTGAAAGAAAGATGAAGCCTTACCATATAGAGCCTGATGCCGGCATTGCATTTATTCACGGCCACCAAACATTCCCTGAGATTTTTGACAAAGGCATAAAGACAGTTGTGCTAGGGCACTTGCATCCTTCAGTCATACTGGAAGAGACCCCCGGCGTGAAGCGCGAAATCTACAAATGCTTCCTTGAAGGAAAATCTCACGATAAAAACCTGATCATTCTGCCGAGCTTTCTTGGAATGTCTGAAGGCACGCCTGTGAACACATACATTGAAGATTACTCAGAAGATTTCTCAATTGTTCCGAAGAAAGACATAATGAAATTCAGGATTCATGTAGTTGGCGACGATGAAGTTTTGGATTTTGGGCCTGTGAATACACTTGGTTAATCAAAATTCTTTAAGTTTACTTAAAATCCAAAGAAAAATACCTAAAGATGGAAGACCTAAAACAAAAATAACTAATGCGCCAATGGCTATTGCTGTTTCATTTGCAATATGGGCAGCTATCCCTCCCAATGTTGCAAGAGCACCCAATACAATTAAAAGAACAAAACTTGTTAAAATAAATTCAGTTGTATCAACGAAACTCATAAAATAAATATTGCTTTATCTTTTTTAAGAATTATTGTGATTATTGACTCTCTTCCATCTCGCAGACCAAACATCTCCATTCTCTTTCGATTGTGCAATAATACTTTTCCCTCTTATGTTTTATACAGATTAAATGCGAACCGTCGCTTGGCATTTTATTACAGAAAAAGGGAATGTTATAAATTTTACGAAGAAAAATGGGCGCGGAGGGAATCGAACCCCCTTCTTCGGTTCTGGAGACCGACATACTACCACTGTACTACGCACCCTAATTTATTCAAGAAGTAATCGGTTTTTAATGTTTTCTTTTACCCTAACTTTTCAATTTGGCTGATTTCGTCATCAGAAATCGCGGCCCCTTTGAACTTCATTCCATAGAGAAGCGCATCAAGTACATTTCCGTTTTTCAGGTTAACCAGCCCCTTTTTGTATGCGACATAAGCCAGCTCCGTAGAACGAATGAATTTGAACCCCTTAAAAAATTCAACGCCTTTCTCGTCAATTTGTATCTTTGCATGTAGTTTTTTCTCAAGGAAATTTCTCAGGCCAAGATGATTTTCTGTGAGCATTCTTGTCGTTCTTTCATCAATTGCTAGGACGTTCGGAATGCCTTTCTCTGTAAGCATTCTGCTAAGGGCAAGGCACGTGCATTCCCCGATATCGACAAGATGTATCTCTCTTCCTTTGGCCGAAAAAAGCTTGTTTCCCATATCCATTATCTCTTTTCCTTTCGCAGAAATCGCCTCTTTATCAAGTCCGAAGGAGCTCGGCATCTCCAGAATTCCCCTGTCAAGCAAAGACTTTATTTTCAATGCCTCCAGTTCAAATCTTTTTATTTTCATAGGCGTGTCAATTACTTCGTGCTTTATCGCCTCCGTAATCAAGAATTTGCCCTTGAAAACCCCCCTGAGTTTTTCTATCAAATCCAGCATCCCGTTCATGCTAAAGCTTATCAAAACGCCAGAGTCGAATATTATCGCTTTTTCTATCGGGACTTTTCCTGAAGGCGCGACAATCTGCACGACCTTCTGCGGCTGCTCTTTCGGCTTTGGAACTTGGGTTATCCATGCGCTCATTTGAAAAAATCCATTGCCAATTTAATTCTGTTTTTAACACCGACAGGGGTCGTCTCGCCGGGAACGTAACTGCTTCTTTCGCCGGCGTAACCGGCCAAATCAAAAAGCGAGACTCCAAGAAGTTTCGCAGTTCTCTCCATGGAAATTCCGTGCTCGTAAAGCTTTGATGCTTTGTTTATGCTGGCTTTAGTGAAAACATCCTGTATATATTCCCGAAGTTTGCCTGAGATTTTTTGGATTGCATCTCTTATCAACTGAAGATTCTGCCTGAAGGCCGCTTCATCATCTTTCTCCAGGGCTTTTATTATTTTGTCTATGGCCCCGATGTAGATTTTGTAGAATTTGTTCCATCCCGGAAGATCTCTGTAATTTTCTCTCTCAAGAATCTTGCTCAGCGCATAGACCACGACTGCAGATGCGATGTTGTCAGGATCGTTCGTAAGCGCCGCAGTGTTAGTCGTCTGGTTGCTAAGGTTCTTTATCGCGACCGCATCGCCCGTATTCACTGCCCCCCGCGTATCCTTAAAAATTCTCAGAAGATTCTCACGCTCTTGCATAAGTTGGAAAAATAAGAGAGGTTAATAAATGTTAGGATTTTTATATGCGCTTTTCTTACTAAAAAAATGAGAAAAGTAGTCCTCGACACAAGCTTCATTTTGACCTGCGCGCGCCAGAAAATAGATTTTCTTCATGAACTGGACCTTTTGGGCATGCAATCAATAGTTCCTGAAGGCGTAATGCGTGAGATTGACGGCCTATCAAAAAAGCCGGAAGCAAAACTAGCAAAAGTCATACTAGAAAAAAATCGAAGAAAATTTTGGGTCGAGAATCTCAGAGGAAAAACAGTAGACTCCTCGATAATAAATTATGCACGCGAACATCCAAAAGTGATGGTTGCGACCCTTGACAGAGAAATAAAGGCCAAGACAAAAAACCCGAAGATAGTCATAAGGCAGAAGAAGATCGTAGAGATTATTTAATATA
>CAYXWJ010000005.1:8613-18066 GCA_964468775.1 Candidatus Woesearchaeota archaeon | reverse complement strand
TTCCGATGTCGTGCTCAAATGTCTTTTTTGAAAATGTTATTACGGCCATTTTATTATCCGATGAATATACCTCTTTTATTATCTCCTTTTTTTCTCGGGAGAATATGAAGGTGAACATGGTTAACCACCTGGCCTGCGCCTTCTCCGTTATTGAGAACCACGTTAAATCCGTCTGCTCCGTATTTTTTCAATAGCACCTGTCCTACTTGCTTAACTGCATCTACATACTTTTTAGAAAATTCTTCGTTCACATCCATCAAGGTTTTAAAATGTTCCTTAGGGATTATTAGTGTGTGGCCTTCTTCAACCGGTTTAACGTCTGAAAATGCGACAAATTTTTCATCCTCCCAAATTTTTTCGGCGGGGACTTCCCCTCGCACGATTTTGCAGAATATGCAATCTTTTTCTTGTTTCATTTCATCCAAAATTTCATTTTTCTTAATTGATTTATGTCGTTTTTGTACAGCTCGCGAAGGTCTTTGATTTCATAATAGTCCATCAGTATTCGGTCAAATCCTGGGCCCCAAGCTAAGACGGGAATCGGTTCGCCAATCAAGGGCACTGTGACTTCGGGCCTGAAGATTCCCGCGCCTCCTAGCTCAAGCCAAACTTTTCTTTCAGGATGCCAGACGTCAACCTCCACACTCGGCTCGGTATAAGGAAAATATCCAGGGCGGAATCTTACCTTCTCGAATCCCATTTTCGCGAAGAACGCCTTAAGATATCCCAGGAGGTTTCTGAAGTTCGCGTTTTTGTCGACGACAATTCCATCTGTCTGGTTGAATTCAAATCCGTGAGACCAGTCTACTGTTTCGTTCCTGAAACATTTTCCTATAGAGAAGAATTTTGCGGGCAAATCTTTCTTTATGTCAAGCTTTGCAAGGGTCTGCGCCGAGAGGCATGTTGTATGCGTTCTTAGCACAAGCTGTTTAGCATTCTGTTCGCTCCATTCATACTTCCAGCCCGTGCTTTTGCCGCCATTTGCTTCGACCCCTTGTTCATGGCTTTCTTTCACGCGTTTTATGATTTCTTTCGGCGCATCAATTTCATCTAGATGTTTGTTCAGAAAAAACGTGTCCTGCATTTCCCTTACTGGATGGTCCTGTGCCGTGAAAAGCGCATCAAAATTCCAGAAACTCGACATTACGAGGCTGCCAGTCATCTCCTGGAAACCAAGGTCCGTCCAAACTTGCCGGGCATAATCTGTGGCCTGGTTCACGAAGTGCCTCTTTCCCCCGCTTATCCTGGAAACAGGAAGTGTTACATCATATCGGCGGAATCTTTTTCCTTTCCAATGGGAATCTTTCTTCAGAGTTTCGGGCGTGATTTGCTCTATCATTTCCCTGCCTTTTCCTCCAAGATGCACAATCTTTTTTCCGAAATCAGTGACTTTTATTTCTATTGCCTTGTCTTCATGAATTTCTATGAGGCCTTTCCTTTTTTCAAGTGCATTAAGCGTCTCAAGCTTCTCTTTGCCGAGACTGTCGTAATCTACGGGAAGGGATTCAAGGAAAATTTCTTCGTCGCTTTTTTTAGCGATTTCCTCTTTGTCTGCATTGAAGATTATTTTTCCTTTTTTTAGCTCTATGAGGTTTTTCTTTTTCAGCACGCCTATTGAGGCCTTGAACTCGTCATCTGTTAGGCCGCTCAGCTTTTTTGCTTCATCAAGTTTTAGGATTCTTTTTTCATTCAAAACATTAAGAAGCCGCCGCTCGGGCAGGCCTCTTTTTCTGTAAAGCGCCCCATTCACTCCAATCTCGACAACTTTTTTCTTCACCACATCTGTGTCGATTATTTTTTTGTTCTTCAGATACTCAAGCGACCTTATGACGGAAATTTTATCCAGATTTGACTTTTTGCAGATTTCGTTCACCGGCTCTTCAAGGTATGGCAGAATTTTCCGCTCATTCGGGCTTAATGATTCGAGAGTTTTTTCTATGTCGCTCATTTTATTTTATATGCAATTGCAGTTAAAAGGTTTTGCTTGCGATTACGAATATTGGAAAGAATTTTTCTAATGGAAAAGACGACCAGCGGACAGAACCACCTTAGCCCCTAGATTATTGTTATTCATTTTTGTTTCAGTGCGCAGAGGTATTTAAGTTTTTCTAAATAGGTTTCGTCATCCAGGTCGGCATGCCCAGGGAGAGTCCGAGAGTTTTCAAATCATAGACATCTTTTTTTGATTTTCCTACGAATTTCATGTTGACTTTGTTTTTTGCGCAGAGCACGATGTTTTGCCGAACGCGCGCGAGAATTTTTGCTTTTTCCTTAGGATTTTTTGCTGTAATAATCTCATCAAGGTTTATTCCGATTGCAACATTGTTCTTTTTTGCAAGTTTTGCGAGGATCTGATTTAATCCAGAATCTCTTTGTTTCATTTTGTCTTTCCGGCCGGCCAGATCCAAAAGAAGGATATCAATTTTTTCCTTCTCCAAAATTTTTCTGTTAAGTTCATCGTCGCTGCTGAAGAAAATTATTTCTTTTCCCTTGGCCGCACGAATCGCTTTCCGCGCCTTTTCAAAATTATTCTCTGAAATTATTATCTGCTTCATTTTATCCGCTAATCGTCGTTCCTTTAAACTTTTTTCTTGCAAGAAGCGCATCTAGGTTTTTCATGTCGGGACCGAGAATGTATGTTTTTATTCTATGCTTTTTTATTATTTTTGCCGCAGTCTGGTCCAGCACGAAATGCTGGCCCGGTTTAAAGGCCAGTGAGTCTGCCATTTTTTCGAAATCTTTCCATGAAATATCTGAAATAAATTTTGCATTCTTGTGGGCTTTTGGATTTTTATTGTAAAGTCCTGGGACATTTGTGAGATTTATGAAATCCGTTCCGAAAAAATTCGCTAGCTTTGCCGATGTGCCGTCGGAAGTTTCATCAATAGCATAACGGAGCGCGCCGCAGAAAACGATGTCATAGACTCTTAACATGTCCTTTACCTGTTTCATATTATGGGGTATTCCTTTGTTTGCATCATTTCCGAAGAAGTATGTCATGAATCTTGCGTTGAGCCTTGTCGATGCTATTCCCAAGAGGCCCTCATGGAATCTTTTTGTTTTTGCATTCAGTTTCGTGGCCGCGAGCCCGGAAATGTATTTCCTCGCTATTCCTCCTCCGCCACATACGACGACGAATTTATACTTTCTTGTATTTTTTAGGAGTGCGGCCTTAAACTTTTCCAGAAGTTTTACATTAATATTCTCAGGAACTATCAGGCTTCCGCCAAGACTTAGGAATATCACCTTTTTCATGGTCTGTAGACGAGAAAAGGATTTTTATTGTTTTGGGTTACCTAACTGTGAAAAGCTTATCGTCTTTAACATTGAAAACACCGAGGCGCACTCCCGAATCGAGCCACCCGTGTGCATAATTCAGGGCCGCGAATGCATTCACGAAATCCTTTTTGGCCTCGAAATATTTTGCATCTGCGACATAGTTTGAAACCATGTCAATTATTTCTTTTGCGTCAGACTCCCGGCCTTTTATGACAGAAGATTTTGCAACTTTCAATGCTTTTGAAGTCAGCGTTTTGTATTTTTCAATTTTCTCTAAGGTAATTTTATCTTTCATGATTTCTGGAAGATAATATGTTTTTTATGGCTTTTGTTTAGAATTGGGGGCTTGGGGCTCTGTTGGGGTAGTTAAAATAATTGGGCTCTCGCATTTTTGTGATAATGAATTTAGAGCTGACGATTTTTGATATTATGGCTGACAAGATGAGGCGGCCGACCGCTACTTTGAAGAACCCCTCCTGCGCAGGAATTCGTGAAACCGTGGAGAATGCATTTATAATAGAGTCAATCTCTTCCTTAGTCAATATTATGTTGGTATTCTTTCGCCCCATCATTCCTGTAACTACGACTCTCTCGTTTGGGCCGTTACATTCTATCGTCTTTACTAAAGGGTCTCGCACAAGCGGCTCAATCTTTCCTAGTTCTACTTGTCTCTGCCCGGGAACAGGATGGATGTACTGCACCGTCGGCGGAAGCGGAAGATTTGGTATGTTCAACGCCCCAGGGGGTTGCATCGGATTTGGTTTGAAAAAATTCTCGAATGGCTGTTCTTCCCTTGGCGCTGCAGGCGGCCCCGTCATAGGGAATTCGTTCATTGTTGAAGATTTCATTATAGAGGGTCTAAAAGGAGCTGCATATCGTTGTTCTTCCTCTTTTTTTAGCTGCTCGACGCGCTGCATATCATTGTGAACTTTCTGGCTCACTATTTTTTTTATTGTTCTTACGGGGACCTGTGGAGGCGGCGGCATTTCATAAGCTCTCATCGCAGGCATTGGAAGAGGCTCTTCTATTTTTGGGGTCTTTACTTCGACGCTGCTTTTTAGCATAGTGTCTTTGTAAGAGATGGTGGCGCGCATCAGTTCTTTTGTGAACTGCATTAGAAAATATTTCCTGAAGCTTACATCTGTCTGCTGAATCATTTGAGATTAAGGGGCCTGGGTCTGATTTTGATTGTTTTGTGGCCTGATTGGAGGCGTTCTTGGTGGAGCAAGAGGCGGCCTAGTCGTGGTGCTTTGGATTGGCCTTGTTGCCTGGGGCATCGGTCTTTGAACTTGCGGTTGCATCGGTCGTTGTACGGCCATGGGCTGTGGTACATGTTGGGGCACTGGCTTTTGCATTTGTGGATGCATGATGGAATGTTGGAGCCGAGGTTGTTCCTCCTCTTCCTCCTGCGTCATTCTTTCTCTTCCTCCTCTTTCTTGGTTTACCTTATGTATCAATTCAAGCCCCCGCCCGATAAGTCCTGCCTGTCTTGAAATATCATCAAGGCGTTTCATGATTTCTTCCGTGCCTTCTAGCTCTCTTGCAGTATCGAAATCTTTTTTAGCCAAAGCTTTTGCAGAAATATCAAAAAGATCTAGAAGTTTTGAAATCTGTGTTGAAAGATTGTCAAACTTTGAAGACATATGCACCATAATCTTTTGCAGGGCAACGAAATTGTCAACGAGAACTTTGTCGACTTTTATCTCCTTTGTTGATTCATGAATGACTTTTGTGACTTTTCCTTTCCTGCCTGTTGGATTTTTCTTTCTAGTCCTCTTTTTCGCTCTTTTTTTAGAAGCCGCGGCCATGTTTTATTAAGGGATTTTCAATTTATAAATATTTAGAAAATGTCGAGCACTTCTTCATTATCCTTTGGATCATTTTCTTGGATAAATTCTGCGCCAGGAATGTGCGGAGCCTCGCTTTCTGCAGGAGATTTTTCATGGGAAATGTCTAGGCCTCCATTTTCTTGTTTTTCTGGTTCTTCTTTTTTGGTCTCTTCTACAGGGGCAGGGTTTTCTTCAACTTTTTCTGGATTGGGTTCTAATACATTTTCTTTTTCGCTTGCAGCTTCTTCTTTTTCTTCCGGCGATTTCTTCTGTTCAGCAGCAAGATTATTCGAAGCCTGTTCTGCAATCTTTTCTTCCGGCGTTTTCACTGGTTCTTCAACTTTTTCTGGCGATGTTGGTTCCATAGGCTTTTCTTCTGATGCCGGCATTGCGGGTTCGCTTTCCTGAACATCTTCTTTGTTTGTTACTGTTGGGGGAAGGGGTGCAGGCTTTGAGGTTGCCGGAGGATTTTGGCCTGTCTCGAGTTCATGGATGTATTCTGCGATGGATGCAGCGACATCGGCATTAACGCTTATAGAATCTATTCCTTGCTCAACCAAGAATTTTACCATTGGCTTTTTGCTTCCGGCCTGTCCGCAGATGCTTGTTTCCACACCGTAAGATTTGCAGACGCGAATTACTTTTGCAAGCTGGTTAAGCACTGAAATATCAAGATCATTGTAAAGGCTTTGAACTGCCCCATTTCCTCTGTCTACGGCGAGAGTGTATTGCGTCAAATCGTTTGTTCCGAATGAGATGAATTCTATCTTCTCCCCACAGAGGCCATCAATGACCTGGACTGCGGCCGGCGTCTCTATCATCACGCCAACACGAGCGTCATGGAATTGGAGTTCATCTATGTATTTTTTCAATTGTCTTATTTCCTCGACCGAAATGACTTGCGGCGTGATTATTCCTATTTTCGTTTTCCCTGCATCTGCAACACGCTTCATCGCGCTCAATTCTGCCTTAAGGATTTGGGGATGCGTCAGGCTGTATCTGATTCCATGCATTCCTAACATGGGGTTTGCCTCTATTTCTTTTGGCGCACCTTCAAGATCATGGAACTCATCACTTCTTATATCAGAGGTTCTAACCCAGATTTCCTCGAAGTATTTCGCTATTTCTGCTATCCCTTTGTAAATTATTTCTTCATACTCTGGGACTTTATTATTTGCCAGAAAATACGCTGGATGTTTCCCCGATTCCGCAATTGTTCCTTCGAGGCGCGCGAGACCAACTGCTTTTATCCCTGTCTTTGCAGCACGCTGTGCAAAATGAGGCAAATCGATTATGACCTTCAGGTGGGTTTTTGTTTGAACGGTTACTGGTTTTATCTCTTTCTGTGTGGTTTCCGCGACCTTTCCTTTGTAGATTTTTCCTGTCGAGCCGTCAACTGTCACAATCTCGCCTTCTTTGAGTTTTGTCGTCGCTGTTTCTGTTCCAACAACTGCAGGGATTCCCATCTCACGGGAGACTATTGAAGCATGTGCAGTCAGTCCGCCTTCATCTGTGACTATCGCTGAGCATTTTTGCATTGTGACAACCATATCAGGATTTGTCATTGTAGTCACGAGAACATCGCCCTTGGATATTTTTTCAAGGTCAGAAAGATCATGGACGATCCTTACTTTTCCTACGCCGATTCCGGGGGATGCTGCGAGACCTGTTAATACAACCTGGCCGGAGACATTCCTTCCCGCTGTTATTGCCGCGTCTTTTCCTATGGTCGTTATGGCCCTGGTCTGCACAATGAAAATCTCATTTCCTTCAATTGCGAATTCAATGTCCTGTGGCTTGTCGTAATGTTTTTCAAGTTTTAGCCCGGTTTCTGCGAGATTTGTCATTTCATACTCTTTTAGGACCTGTTGTTTCGCTTTCGTCTCGCTTAGCTTCACAGTTTTTGTTGCGCCCGACGCGTCTCGTGTGATTGCAATCTTTTTTGTTCCGATGGTCTTGCTGATGATTTTCAGTTCATCGTTGGGCTCTTCTGCAAGAATGTAAGTATCAGGGGTTATCAATCCTGAGACAATTCCTTCCCCCAGGCCGAAAACAGACTCGATTATGAGATTTTTTGTTCTCCCTGTAGGATCTTTTGTGAACATGACTCCTGACTTGTCAGAATCTATCATTTTCTGGACGACGACGGCTATCTGCGCCTGGCTGTACTTGAACCCTTTCTTGTGCCTGTAGTAGCATGCCCGGGCCGTGAACAGAGATGCGAAAACCTTCTTTATATTTTTCAGAAGATTATCGTTCCCTTTGACATTTGTGAATGTGTCTTGCTGGCCGGCGAAACTTGCAGTGGCCAAATCCTCTGTCGTTGCCGAGGAGCGCACAGCGACGAAAATAGGCTCGGGAGTTTTTCTTATGAGATAGTTTGCGGATTTGTTTTGCACATAATTCTTCTCTGTGCTGAGAGTTTCATATGATTCCAGTATCTCTTTTTCCATGTCTTCGGGGATTGGAGCTTTCACAATCAGGTCCCTTACTATTTCGGTGTTTTTTTCCAGGTCTGGTGTGTTTTCATAATCTATTTTTTCGAGAATATCCTCTATTTTGACGTCGAGGCCCGCTTTTTTTATGAAATATTCATAGGCCTGCGCGGTAACCACGAATCCCGGCGGCACATTTATCTTAAGATTGAATATCTCTGCCAGATTTGCACCTTTTCCGCCCGCGATGCTTACATCATCTTTGTTGAGTTCAGAAAACCATTTCACGAAATCCACTTTTGCGTTCCCTTCGCTTTTTGCACCGCCTTTATCGTCCATTAAGGAGAAAGTTTGTAGAAGTTAATAAAGATTGCGATTGATGCTTCGGATAAATTTATAAATTCTAAGTCTCTTGATTTTATATGTTATTGTGGATATGGATTTTGATTGCGGTGGCAGTTATCGTGGCGATAATTTTCTTTACTTATTACAACCGATTTGTTGTTCTCGCTAACAGGATAAAGAACTCGCTGTCACAGATTGATGTTCAACTTAAGCGAAGAGCCGATCTGATTCCCAATCTTGTGGAAAGCGTGAAGGGCTATATGAAACATGAGCGTGCTGCAATCAAGGAAGTTACTGAAGCTCGAAAAGCCCTTGTCTCTGCAAAAGGCGTGGCCGAAAAAGTCCGTGCCAATGAACAGCTTGAAACTGCACTTAAAAGCATTTTTGCAATTGCTGAAAATTATCCTAACCTGAAAGCCAACACGACTTTCCTTGAGCTGCAAAGAGAACTCACTGCAACAGAAGACAGGGTCGCTTACGCAAGGCAAAGGTATAATGATGATATTCTATCCTACAATAACATGATTCAGACTTTCCCCGGAAAGTTCTTCGCGGGCTTATACGGCAGGAAAGAGATGGATTATTTGAAGATAGCTCCGGCAGAAAGAGCGCCGGTAAAGGTGAAGTTTTAGTTTTCTCAAAATTTAAATACCAAAACTACTTTTGAAAATCATGGCACGTTCACGAACACCGGTTCATGTAAGTTTTTATGACCAAATCTCCAGAAATAAGCGAAAATCTTTTTTTCTTATACTTGCGATATTTATTGTATTTCTAGTTTTAGGTTATGTGATTTCGTTCGCATTTTCTCCAGGCTACTTTTTTATCATAATGATAATCTCCATTATTATTTCAATTTTCTATATTTGGATAAGCTATTACAATTCAGACAAGATTGCTATTGCGAGTGTTCACGCGCATCTTGCCCGCGGCTCCGAGTACAAAGAGTATCATTCTGTCGTTGAGGGGCTCACTGTAGCATCTGGTTTGCCGATGCCTAAGCTTTATGTTATGAAGTCGCCGCAGATAAACGCGTTTGCTTCCGGCCGAGATCCAAATCATGCGGTCATTTGCGTCACTAAAGGCGCTCTTGATAAGTTAGATAGGGATGAACTTGAGGGCGTTCTCGCGCATGAGATGAGCCACATTGCGAACTATGACATAAGATTCATGACGATAGCTTCTGTGATGGTTGGGATGATTGCGATTGTTTCTGAGATTTTTTTAAGAAGCTTGTGGTTTGGGGGTGGCGGAGACGACAACAAAGGAAATGCGATATTCATCATAATTGGAATAGCACTTGCAATCCTTGCGCCTATTGTTGTTCAACTCGTGCAATTGGCGGTTTCCCGCCGACGCGAATATATCGCAGATGCCAATGCAGTGAAATTCACTAGATATCCAGGGGGCCTGATTCATGCATTAAAAAAGATAAAGAACGATTCTGTCGCGGACAAGAAAGTTCCGAAGGCGGTCGCCCCCATGTTTTTTGCGAATCCCTTCAGAGACCTTGGGAGCACACATCCACCTATCGAGAAAAGAATTGAAGTTTTGGAAATGATGTA
>CAYXWJ010000005.1:0-8513 GCA_964468775.1 Candidatus Woesearchaeota archaeon | reverse complement strand
AGGCCGAGGACTATGAAAATCCATCCTTGGACTATCGGAAGGAACCCTCCTATTACTCCAAGTATCAGAAGAAAAACTCCGACAGGAATTCTTATGTATTTCCGAGCGCGGATTTTTTCAATATTTTTTTCAATATTTCTAATCATCTTCATATTTTCTTTAAGTTTGAAGTCGTTTTATACCTTGCTAAAAATTTTATAAACTCTGGTTCACTTTTGGGATAATGGGAATCATAAGGGGCGCACTTTTAACACTCGTATGCGTGGTGCTGTTTTTTTCATTTCTTGCTATGAACACGTCCTACACTATTGGTTCTTCTCTGGGATATAATCATGTCGAAGGCCAGTTGACTGCCTTGGTCCAAAACATAACAGGAGCACAACCGGGGAGCCTGCTTTATCAAAAGCTAAATCTTAGCGACCTAAATATAAGTCAGGTCGTCCAGCAGCACAAGCCAGAGATAGAAAGTTTCTGCGCTAATTACTCTAATTACTCTTTTGATTTTCAGGGGTATAACTTGAGTCTGCCGTGCAATCAGATAAACCAGGGAAAGAACGTGACAGCAGATTCTCTGATAAACCAAAGCGTGAAAAGTTTCGTGCAGGGAATTTATTACAAAAAATATCCTTGTGGGTTCTGGAATTGCTTTGGAAATAATACATTTCCTTTCTTCCTCGTTTCGCAGCAGGCGCAAGATTACTGGATGAGCAAGTTTTACACTTTTTTGATAGCGTCACTTATCTTGATTGCACTGATGTTTTTCTTTTTGGAGAAAAAACTTAATCTTCCCATCGTCACAGGCTCGATTCTTATATTAGCGTCGCTGCCTCTCTTGAAATTAGGTTCATTGTTTTCGATGTTCCTGGGATACCCATTCATAATCCTTTTCAACATCTTTTTCAATCAGGCCCAAAATGTTTTCTGGATTAGTGCAATAATCAGCGTTATATTGATTGCATGCGGGATTGCATTGAGAGTTGTGAACAGCGGAGTGGTGAGCTGGCTCGGAAAAAAGATTGATGAATCTTCAGCAAAGAGCAAAGGAAAAACTGTCCAAAGCAAGCCAACTGCAAAAACAAATGATAACTTTAAGGCCGTTAAGAAAAGCACAAAAGTGAAGAAGAAATAATTATTTTTTCTTTTCTTCTTTTTCTTTCTTATCTTTTTCCATCCTGTTAAGGAATCCGCGGAGGAACTTGTTGTGGTCCTCATTATGCCTTATTTCATTGACTATGAAAACCGTTGTTCCCTCTCGCGTGTGCTTCGTGGCCTTGACATCAGAGCGCATTCTGTCGTAGATTCTTTCAGACAGAAGTATTTCTTCCTTTGCCTCCGAAGCTATTTTTTTGGACGCCGTGATAAGCGTCCCCATGCTCATGAATTTTATCACATTATGTTCTCTCTTGGCTACGATGGAACCATGGTTTATGGAAATTCCGAAATCTATCTTTTGTTTGAAAAGCTTATTATGATGTGCAAGAATTTCTTTTATTTTCATCGCGAGTTCAAGTGAAGGAATCTCGTTCTTGAAAGTTCGGGTCATGGCCGGTGCGATAATGAAAAATATTGTGTCATTGTTTTCGTAGGTTATTGCCTTTGCGCTGTCTGCGAGATGTGCTATCTTTGAAAATGAATCGTCTATGCTTTCGTTCCTTTTTTGGAACTCTTTTATATTTTTTATTTTCAATGCCACTACACTGACGTCTTGCTTCTCGCCTTTTATGGAAAGTGAAAGTTCTCCAATGTTTCTTGCTGGAACAAGTTTCTTGGATGAATCTATTCCCGTGGTTTTGATGGACTTTCTTTCTCTTCGCTTGCGTATGTAGCCAAAGAATGTTTTTTGGTATCCTTTTTTGAAAACTATAAACGCCACAAATCCGAGGATGAAAATCACGAACACCCAAAGGAGTGAATTGCTGAAAAATCCGGTGACCCCTCCGCCGCTTTTTTTCACGCTGACGGCGTTTCCCGTCAAAGAGATTTCTTTTGAAATGCTATTATTTCCTTCGAGAGATATTTGAACCGCGTATTTTCCATCGGGCGCGGACAGGACGTATTTTTGGCTTTTACCTACGTCAAGATAGATGTTCAGGTTCAGGGTTTCATTCCCTATTTTTACGATTGCCGTTTTGTTATAGAGGACGTTTCCCGTGTTCGTTGCGATTATTGTGTCATTGACGACTTGCATGCTTATACTTTCTTTTGGAAGAACCGTGAATGAGGATTCGCTGCTCAGTTTGTTTGAAAGGGCCGCAACACTCCATTGGTCCGGAGCAGTATTGTTAGGTATCAGATATTCCAGGAACTGGCCTGTGGAAACCTGCTCTTGGTCCATTATTTTGTTATTTTGGTCCTTTATAGTAAGAATAGCTACTGAATCTATTTTTTCTCCGGACTGGTCATGAAGGACGGCCTTGACCCTCACTTTTGTTCCGGGGTTGACACTTGAATTGTCAAAGACTATTTCGAGGCTTGTCGGAATCTGATTCACGTTTATGTTTTGATTCAGGAGCCCGTGGTTTGTGATGTTTCCGTGGGCATCTTTTTCAGTCGCAGAGAGTTCTGCTAGATATGCGCCAGCAGCCATGTTTTTAGGGAGCTTCACACTCATCTCGAAATCCCCTTTGTTTATCGTTCCAAGCTGGGAGATTCCGCTGCTGTTTCCTGTGACTATGGAGAGATTTATAATCCCATCAGCAGGGGTGCCGTCTTCTCTGAATGCTTTTCCGCTAACAGACAAGTTGTCTCCGGGGTTTACTTGCAAACTGCTGAATGTCGCGTTCATTGTTATCAGATCTGAAACTGTGAACTGGCTTGTTAGTGCGTATTCCGCATTCAAGTAGGCCTTTATCTTGCATGAACCTTTAAGGTTTCCTATCACATCAGGAGTTAGTATAAGCGACGAATCTATGTTTTTTTCCTGGCCGGCCGCGATGCTTATCCCGTTCTTGTAAAAGTTTATCTCGTTTCCTTCGCAGAGAAGGTCTATACTGAAAACTCCCGTCACGTCCGTCGCGCTTTTGATTGTTATTGGAACACTTATGACGCTTCCTAGGTTGTATACGGTGTTTGGCTGAGAATTGAAAATTATATCGGCAGAAACAGACGGTATTATCAAAAAAGCGACGATGAATACTGACATTATTACCAGCTCTTTTCTCATTGCAGAAAAAAGGAAAACTTATTTATAAATATTCTTGTGACGGAGAATTGGATATATTTAAAAAATGGCGTGGCTTTTGTTTTGTATGAAGAGGTATACGCGGGAGATTAAAGGATCAGAGAATGTTGTTAACCCTTGGGAAGTGATGGGGAAAGTGGATTATGGCAAGCTTGTCAAGGATTTTGGCGTTTCAAGAATAGATAATAAACTTCTTGAGAGGATAAAGAAACATACTGGAGAACTGAATTTTATGCTGAGAAGAAATGTCTTTTTTGCACATAGGGATTTAGGCTGGATTCTTGATAAATATGAGAGTGGAGAGAAATTTTTTCTTTACACAGGTCGGGCTCCTTCAGGGCCCATTCATTTAGGACATCTAATGCCTTGGGTTTTTACTAAGTGGCTGCAAGACAAATTCGGAGCTGAACTGTGGTTCCAGTTTCCTGATGAGGAGAAATTCTTATTCAAAAAAAATCTTAGCTTTGGGGACGTAGAAAAATCTCTTAAGGAAAATATGCTCGATATTATCGCACTGGGTTTCGACCCAAAGAAGACTCATTTCATTGTTGATACTAAAAATGCAAATCTTATGTATAAGGGAGCGTGCGAGGTTGCGAAAAAAATAACCTTTTCTATGGTAAGATCGAGTTTTGGGTTTGATGATAGTACAAATATTGGGAGTATTTTTTATACTAGTATGCAGGCAGTTCCAGCTTTTTTGCCGTCTTTGTTAAAAGGAAAAAACATTCCCTGTTTGATTCCTCATGCGATAGACCAGGACCCCCATTTCAGGCTTACACGAGACATTCTGCCTAAATTAGGGTATTACAAGCCTGCAAGCATACAATGCATTTTTCTTCCTCCTTTGACGGGAAGCGGCGGGAAAATGAGTTCCTCTAAAGATCACGCCATTTATACGACAGACTCTCCAAAAGAAGTCGAGCGAAAAATAAAGAAATATGCGTTTTCCGGCGGTCGCGACAGCCTTGAAGAACACAGGAAAAAGGGCGGAAACCCTGACGTTGATGTAAGTTACCAATATCTAAGAATGTTTTTTGAACCTAACGACGCGAAGCTTAAAAAAATTCATGATGATTACAAGTCTGGGAAGATGACGACGGCCGAACTTAAGGATTATACAATCAAGAAGATAAATGCTTTCTTGAAAGAGCACCAGAAGAAACGGAAGACGGCCGAAAGGGAATTGAAGAAGTTTTTGGTTGATTGAATTTGGGATATAAATATTAATAAATAGTTCTTGTTGAAGGTCTTTATGGCAAATCTGGAAAAGGCTTTAGGTACGAATGTTCTTGAGCCTGTTTATCATAGGGTTGATATCCAATATTCTGCGCCTACCGATATTGATGATTCCGTGAAAGCAAAAAACTCTCGGGCTACTAAGAGGCAGCTTTTCATGGGAAGATTTTATGAGGGGATTGCGAGAGGATTTGTCGGCGGCGAGCTTAACGATGTTAGGATGGAACTTAAGAATGGAAACGGACTCAAGCCGGATGTTATTGACTGGGCAAAAAAGGAGGCCACTGAGGTTAAAGGAAGTTTTTATCTTGGAAAGCTGGAGATAACGGCCAAGCAATTTTTAGGATATCAGGCTTTTCAATACCAACAACCAGATTGGCAATACCGTTATTCTGTTTTTAGGCACGCTTTGAGTGGAATTCGCACAAAGGAGCGCTCAGAGGAGAAGGTTTTACAAATTTTATCTAAAAATACTAAGTTTGCCCTCTTTTTGCCGTTGAGCTTTGTAGCAGATGCTTCAAATAATGGGAGCGAGGACCTTTTTGATTCTTATTACAATGAGAGCACATCTTACGACAACTGTTTTATCTTAGGTCCGGGGCTTGTAGATAATCTTTTCTCGGAACCGGAAAAAGTCGCATCACTTCTCGGCCTTAAACCTGAAGATTATATTTTTGAAAGATATATGTCTCCTGACAGATTTAGGGTGAATAGAAGATTATTGAGGCCGTTCCCTATATTATGGGTCAAGGACAGGGACCATGAAAGGTGGGCTGGGAAATTTATGGAAGGATATGAACGCCGGTTGGAAAAAGGAGAACTTGATTTGGGTTCCCCTGTAAGTTCGCCTGACGACCTTCCATTTTGATTAATTTTAAAAACTCCTCTTGCCTTGGGCATGCATGAAAATCCTTACGCTTCATGTTGACTACATAACTTTTAGGCCGCTGAAGAAAGCGCTGAAAAATATTTCTGAACTTTCTGGAGAGGAGAAGAAGCAGAAGCGCGTTGAAGAGGCTCTTGCCGTGATGACTTCTGTCGAGAAGACCGACGATTTGGAGAAAAGCGTCGAGGAATTAGTCAGGAACATCGAGGAAATTGCTGGGCAGGTGAAGGCAAAGAGAATTGTGCTTTATCCTTATGCGCATCTTTCTCGGAATTTGGCCTCGCCAGAAGTAGCTGTTCAGGTTTTGGAGCATGCTGAAAAAGAGTTGAAAAAGAAAAAGTTTGAGGTTCACCGTGCGCCGTTTGGTTATTATAAGGAGTTTGAGATGAAAGTCAAGGGGCATCCTCTTTCTGAGCTGAGCAGAGAAATAAATGTCAAGTCCGAGGAGAAAGTAAATCATAAAGAATTGCTTAGGAAGATGGACAAGATAAAGATGCAGGTCAAGAAGGCGCCTAATGGACTTAAGAATAATATTGAGATTGGGAAAGAGATGGATTTGTATATTATTAGCGAGATTGTCGGGGCAGGGCTTCCGTTGTTTACTCCTTCGGGTGCCACGATTTTGCGCGAGCTCCGGAGATTTATCGAGGATGAAGAAATAAAGAGGGGCTATCAGCATACATTGACGCCTGTGATGGCCAAGAGCGATTTGTATAAAGTTTCGGGACACTGGCAGCATTACAAAGATGACATGTTCGTTCTCGATGTGCACGGGCAGGATTTTGCCTTGAGACCGATGACATGCCCATTTCAGTTTGTTCTTTACAAAAGGAAGCAGAGAAGCTACAAAGAATTGCCTATTCGATATGCCGAGGTTGCGGATTTGTTCAGGAACGAAAAATCAGGGGAGCTCCGCGGATTGACAAGAGTCAGACAATTTAAGCTGGCCGATGCGCATATCATCTGCACTCCTGAGCAGCTTGAGAAAGAATTCGAAGGAGTTGTGGATTTGCTGAAATTTGTCATGGGAAAACTCGGGATAAAGGAAGACGACATTTGGTATAGGTTTTCTAAGTGGGACCCCAAGAACAAGAGCGGGAAATATATCAATGATCCTCAAGCCTGGGAAAACTCGCAGAAAGCGATGAAAAAGATTCTTGACAAATTGAAGATAAAATATGTTGAAGCGGAGGACGAAGCGGCGTTTTACGGACCGAAACTTGACCTTCAGTACAAGGATGTTTACGGAAAAGAAGACACGCTTCTGACTGTGCAGATTGATTTCGCGCTTCCGGAGAGATTTGATATGACCTACAAAGACAAGAACAACAAGGAAAAGCGGCCGATGGTGATTCATAGGTCTTCGGTCGGGGCCTTGGAAAGAATGATGTCTTACCTTCTCGAGAAAACGCAAGGAAGGCTTCCGACGTGGCTCGCGCCGGAGCAAGTTCGTGTTTTGAGCTTTACAGACAGAAATGAAAAATACGCGCGCGAGATTGTAAAGAAAATCGGAGAATCCATTCCTTATGTGAGGCTTGACGCGGATTTCAGGAACACGACCGTGCCTGCGAAAGTTAAAGAGGCCGAAATTATGCGGATTCCACATATCATAGTCGTAGGGGACAAAGAAGAGAAAGCAGGCACTGTGGCCGTTCGAGTGCGCGGTGAGAAGAAGATAAAATCGGTCAAAGTCAAGGATTTCGTAAAGTCTTTAAAGATGGAAATTGATGAGAAGCTATGAGAAGAGCTCATAAATTAATTATTTTCGTGGCTGTAGTATTGGCGATAGCTTTTTTAGTTTATTTTAATTGGGGGGCGCAAGGTTCTTCTAATGTGAATTCAAGTTCAAATGCACAAGCAGCTGCCCAGCAGAAAGAGACTGTGCCCTCTCCAACACCAACTCCTTCGCAGCCCCCTGTAGAGTATTTTTCAAGCAGCGCAGACAAGATAGTCCTTAAGACAGGGACACAGACCCTTTACACAAACCGCCCTACGACTACAATTTCTTATTCTGCCGTTGACAAATCAGGAAATCCTGTCCATTTCAGGTCCAGCGACAAGGCTTTCGTCAGAATCCTGGGAGTCACTGGTGTTTTCACTAACAATACAGAAATTTTCCATCCTAAATCTAACGGCACAGAAAATGACACGGTCTTCTCTGGAGAAATAAGCATCTCAAAGCCAGGAGTCTATCTGGTCAAAGTCTGTCTTGGACCGAGCATAAATCTGAACAGCGACGGGGTAATGGTCTGGCCATTCGGGTGCTATGAAGATACGACTTCTGTCCAGATGAATGTCTATCAAGGAGCTTAATATGAATCTTCAGTTTTATTTCGAAAGGTTGCACGCATCTGACGCATTTAAGGAATTCATTAAGGAAAATCCCAAGGAATATCTTTGCTCTGGGTTTTTTACTATAGACAAAGAGTCTCGAACGCCGGAGGGCACGGACGAAAAGCATTTTGATTTTTATATTCCTGACAAGAAAGAAATGTTCATTCTGAAAATAGTTCCTGAAGGGGTTGAAAGGCTTCCAGTTGAGATGGCTGCGCCGGGCGTGCCAGAGAAAATCTCAAACGCGATTGATTTTGATTTCAAGGAAGTAGAAAAACTTATCTTAGATGAGATGGAAAAACAGAAAGTTAAGAACAAACTTCAGAAAATTATGATTTCGCTGCAGAAATTTGAAGGAAAAGAGGCCCTGATTTGCACGGTGTTTGTTTCGATGCTTGGGCTTTTGAAAGTTTACATTGACCCTAAGACAAAAAAGGTGATTCATTTTGAAAAGAAGTCTTTGTTTGATATTGTCAAGAGAGTGAAGTAGCCCCAAATATATGTTTTCTTAAAACCCATATCTGTAGTATATATTTTTAACTATTATAATTGTATTGTTGCACAATTTTACAGAAAAATATATAAATAAAAGCTATTTTTTTATTGTACTTTTGTTATTTTTCAATAAAAACAGAAGATTTATAAGTTAAACGAAGATGACTGAGAAGGGAGATAAACCTGGAATTGTTAGTATTTTGGCCCTAAATAGGCTCTCTCTTACTCAAAGAGCAGTTAATTCTGTTTTGGAAAATACAGTTAAGGACGCAACAATGGTTTTTCTTGATAATGGTTCTACAGATGACACTCCAGAATATTTGGAGCAACTTAAATTTGAGTACCCTTCCCAGGTTTATGTTTTGAGAAGCAATACTA
>CAYXWJ010000004.1:0-18237 GCA_964468775.1 Candidatus Woesearchaeota archaeon | reverse complement strand
GTGCAACTCTCAAATCAAGTTTTTGCCAGTCGATAAAAGAAACAATTCCTTCCATTTATTCAGAATTCCCTCGCAAAATCCGCCTCAGCCAATCCAAGAAAGACTCCTTATCTTTTTCTGAATCATAATTCAAATCAAGAATCTTTGCTGCGATTTCTTTGTATGCCCGAGAAGCCTTGCTTTTAGGATACGCGTAAAGAACCGCATTCTTATCGTTTATGGATTTTTTCACGGCTTCGTCTTCAGGAACCATTCCAAGTACTGGAGCCTCCAACATTTCCTTGACAACTTCCGGCGTGAGCTCGATATTGTCCTTTTTGACGCGCGTCACAATTACGCCCTTGACTGGTTTTTTAGCTTGCTCAGCAAACTTCACGGTCTTCAGAGCATCTGTTACAGCAGGCATCTCAGGATTTGTCACAATTATGATTTCATCTGCCATATCTATAGCACTCGATGCTTCAGGTCCAAGCCCCGCCGCGCAGTCCACAATCACAAACTCAGCAATATCCTTGAAGTCTTTCTTGAAATCCTTCATCTTCTCGGGCTTTGTCCTCTTCAATTCCTTTATAGAAAGCGAAGCAGGAAGTATTTTCATCCCGGAATCGTGCTCGTAAACGGCCTCGTAAGGCTCGGCCTTCCCGCGCAGGACATGATTAAGATTTATTGGGACTTCGGGAGAATTAAGATGTATCCCCACATTAGGAGTGGAGAGATTTCCGTCGATAACAAGGACATCACGGCCAAAATAATTCATCGCCGCCGCTAGATTTATGGATGTTGTAGTCTTGCCCACCCCTCCTTTTCCAGACGCAATTACGATTATTGTCGACATTTTCTAAACCCAAAACAATCTTTTTACAGATTTTTATGGTTACGATAGAAGAAATTGCTTAGTTGTGCTTATAAACTTTTCTAAGTTGTCTGCGTAGATTTTCAGCTTGTCGAGGTTAATATTTATCTCTTCCCCTCGGTAAAACACCTTCAGATTAACATTTTTTCTGAATTCGCCGCTGCGCTCTTTTCTCAACTCCTCTATTTTTCTGAACATTTCATACATGTCAATGACTTCTTGGAAATTCTTGTCCTTCTTGAACAGCGTTCGTGCGGCCTCTATTTTCCCGATAGGATTAGACGGCACAGAAGAAATTTTCTTTTTCTTTTTTGCGTGCTTCAGAATCTCATTTATCGCAGTTTCAATCATCTTTCTCCACCGGATGAGAAGGTTTATGATAACATCGCAAGTTTTCGTGTACTTCAGG
This sequence comes from Candidatus Woesearchaeota archaeon, assembly GCA_964468775.1. Taxonomy (GTDB): domain Archaea; phylum Nanobdellota; class Nanobdellia; order Pacearchaeales; family GW2011-AR1; genus ASMP01. Next base: position 16,975 of record CAYXWJ010000004.1, on the reverse strand, counting down.
CTAACGTAAAGAAGATGGTCTGCACTTATTTTTTCTTGGATTATCTCTTCCATGTCTCCTTCTTTGTTATTATCGATTTTGCGTTTGCCTCCGGATTTCTTTTTTGCCACCATCAAATACACAATAAAATTTTAAATAAAACTCATTACAAATTTCTTCGCTCATCTTATATCACTTTGCGCCCCTTTTCCGTTTCTACAGAAGTATAATTTACTATACATTCGGGCTTTTTATACTTTTCTCAAATATTCGACCGAAGCGTCTCGCCGGTTTTTCGCAAAATACTCTTTGCAACAATCAAAAATTCCTTAGTTTTTTCCAGCGTGAGCGTTTTCGGCTTCATCCCGTTTGAAAGAATTACAATTTTTTCATCCTTCACAAATTCGAACGGGCTCGCTTTGTGGCTCTCTGCAAAATCGAAAAGTTCAAGCATCAGTGCAATTTCATCCGATGCAATTCTGTACCTTGGCGCGCATCTTTCTTTGAACGTCCTGAAATTTTCCTGCGCATCTTTGTATATTCTGATTCTCTTGTAGAGATATTCATATTGCAAAATGGAGTTTATGCAAAGAATAACCGCATTCTTCATTTCCTGGAGCACCTTAAGCAGTAATCTCTTGTCTTTAATCAAAGGAAAAGTCACATAAACGATGTGATCCGCTTCCTGGATTGTTTTTTCAGCTTTTTCGAGCCCTTCAATGAATTTTTCCATGCTTTAATAAGGTTCCAGAATTAATATTGTTTTTGGTGATTTAATTGTTATTTTAAAAAAATCACTTCTCGCTCTCGCTCAGTTTCAGAATGGCCTCGGCCAAATCCCCACCGGATTCTACCAACGCGGCCTTCGATTCTTCAAGGCCCGCACCTGTCTTTTCAGAAACCGTGTGTATGTCGTCCTCAGAAATATAAAGCTCGTCCTCGCGTATCTGGCCCGTGACCTGAAACATCTCGTTCCCCTGTATGTTCATCTTTGTCACAGAAGGGTCTTCGATTATTATTTTCGTTTCGTCGGGCTTTTCTATTACGACGCGCACAGCCGCAATGTCTTCCTGTTTTATGCCAAGCTGCTTCATCATTGCCTGCATCTTCTTTGGGTTCATTCCCCCAAGTCCCGGAATCATGTTTTTAGAAAAAGTTATTAGGTTTTTATTACTTTCTGTTTTTGATGATCTTTCTTCTTGTAATTTCTTATATTATTTATGATGTGCCTGATGAGAACAAAAAAGGCTACGCTTGCAAAATATTCTACAATATAAAAAGGCATTGCTCCAAAAGTCGTAGGAATAATGGTCAGGGGAAACTCACCAAAATCTGAAATAAAGAATTTTCCTAAATTCCCAGGAAGTAACAAATAAAAAACGCCGATTATGAAGTTTATTGCATCTGCAGCAAGAAATATAGGAACAAAAACAATTAATGCCCACCATGGGAGATTATCAGTCAAGGGCAGATTCCAAAGAACAGTGAAAATCAATCCCAATACAAGCTCTATTTTATGATTTTTTATAAAGCCCCAAATTTTTTGAAACATTTTTAAAACCAGATTCCCAGAAATACCCTGAAAATGATTATCAGGATTATGAAAGCTATTACATGCGTCGGCTTGAGGTAAAACTTGCTCGCGTACTCTTCATCGAACCGCATAAGTCCGCCAAAAGAGCCGGGCATTTGTATCTGATTATCTGCCATACAAACTATACAAGAGAAGAGTTTTTAAAAGTTTCTTGGTTTTGATTGGCATGAAATACAACGCCAAGGAAGTCGAAGAAAAAATAAGAAAATTCTGGGAAAAAGAAAAAATTTACAAATTTGATGAAAAGAAAAAAGGGAAAATCTTCAGTATTGACACGCCGCCCCCTACAGTTTCCGGGGAGATGCATATAGGCCACGCATTTTCTTATGCGCAGCAGGATTTTATTGCGCGTTTTCAGAGGATGTTTCATGCAAAAGGCGGCCAGGTATTTTACCCGTTCGGAACGGATGATAATGGCCTCCCAACAGAAAGGCTTATCGAAAAACTCAAGAAAGTGAAGTCAAAAAACATGGCAAGAACGGAGTTCATAAAACTCTGCCTTAGAACGCTTAAGGAAATAACACCTGCATTTGTTCAGGATTGGAAAAACATAGGGATTTCTGCGGACTTTGATCTCTCCTATTCGACAATCGACAACAAATCCAGGAAAATTTCACAAAAATCTTTCATTGAGCTCTATAAAAAAGGCAAAATTTACAAAAAAGACTTCCCAACAATCTGGTGCCCGGATTGTCAAACGAGCATCGCGCAGGCCGAGCTTGAAGACCGCGAAAAAGACACCTTATTTTCTGATATCGAATTTACGTGCGAAGGAAAAGAGCTGATTATTGCAACAACACGGCCAGAGCTAATTCCTGCATGCGTCGCAATCTTTGTCAATCCAAAAGACAAGAGATACAAATCTCTGATTGGAAAAAAAGCAAAGGTTCCTTTGTTCAATTACGAAGTTCCCATAATCAGCGATTCTTCGGCAGAGATGGAAAAAGGCACTGGCGCAATGATGATTTGCAGTTACGGTGACAAATATGATGTAGAGGCAATAATGCGGCACAAACTTTCCCCAAGAATCGTTTTCAATAAAAACGGAACAATGAATGCCCTTTCAGGAAAATACAAGGAACTAAAAATTGAACAAGCACGAAAACAGATTCTTGAAGACCTTAAGACAAAAGGCCTGATAAAAAGTCAAAAACAGATTTCTCACATAGTAAATGTCCATGACAAATGCGGCACCCCTATAGAATTCATTCCTACAGAGCAATGGTTCATAAAAATTCTTGACAATAAACGAAAATGGATAGAGCTCGGCCGAAAAATAAAATGGCATCCTGATTTCATGAGAAAACGATATGAAAACTGGGTCAACGGCCTCGAATGGGACTGGAACATTTCAAGAGAGAGGCATTTCGGGATTCCAATTCCTGTTTGGTATTGTGGAAAATGCGACAAAGTGATTCTTCCCGAAGAGAAAGAATTGCCTGTGGACCCTGTTGAAACAAAAAAGAAATGTCTTAAGTGCAAATCAGAACTGGTTCCGGAGAAGAAAGTTTTGGACACATGGGCGACTTCCAGCCTGACGCCGCAGATAGCATCCTCGCTTGTGGAGAATAAAGTAAGAATTCCATTTTCATTGAGGCCGAACGCACATGACATAATCAGAACATGGGCATTTTATACCATAGTGAAATCTTATCTCCACGAAGGTAAAATTCCCTGGGAAGACATAATCATTTCAGGAGTAGTTTCTCTTGGCGGGGAAAAAATGTCAAAATCTAAAGGCAACACAATAAATCCAAAAAAAGTTCTCGATGAATTCGGCGCGGACGCATTGAGGTTCTGGGCCTCCGGCTCCAAGCTCGGAGAAGACCTCGACTACCAGGAAAAGGATTTGGTTGCAGGAAAAAAATTTGTTAACAAACTTCTGAACGCTTCTAACTTTGTTTTCATGAACCTAAAAGACTACAAGGGAGAAAAGCCAAAAAAACTTGCAGAAACAGACAAACTTTTCTTGAAGCAGCTTGACGAAACTATAGAAAAAGCCACAAAAGAATTTGAAAATTACAATTACTCCAAAGCAAAGATGGAGATTGACAGATTTTTTTGGACTGACTTCTGCGACAACTACCTAGAGATTGTTAAAAAACGGGTTTACCAGGGGGCAGGAGATTCTAAATTGTCTGCGCAATACTCCCTTTATAGGGGATTGCTGGGGGCAGTTAAAATGATTGCGCCAATAATGCCTTTCATTACAGAGGAAGTCTATCAAAATCACTTCAGGGAATTTGAGAAAAAGAAAAGCATTCATCTTTGCGCTTGGCCGGAAAAAATAAATCTAAAATCTTCCCCTCATATTTGGGGTGCTTATCTCAAATTGATAACAAAGATTAGGCAGGAAAAATCTTCAGCCAAAAAACCCATGAATTCTTCTATTATATTGCATCTGGAGAATAAGGACATTAACAAATTCTCCAAAGAATTATTAGGAGACCTTAAAAATGTCTCGAACGCAAAAGAGATAAAGGAAGGAAAATTCAAAGTGGAGTTTATTGATTAAAATGCCAAAACTTACAAAAGACGAGCTTGCAGAACTGGTTGATCAGCTTGAAGGATACAGGGGCCGTGCGACGGAACTTATCACAGTCTACATACCTGAAGGCCAGAACATTTACACTGTTGCAGACCAGCTCGAGGCAGAGAAATCCACCGCGAAAAACATAAAATCCACGTCAACGCGCAAAAACGTAGGAAACGCGCTCGACAAAATAACGAGGTATTTGAAAGAATACAAAAAAACCCCTGAAAACGGACTCGCGATTTTTTGCGGAAATGTTTCAAGAGTTGAAGGCCAAGACGATTTGCAGCTTTGGGACATAGAGCCTCCGATGCCGCTCAAGACAAGAATGTACCGGTGCGACAAAGAATTTATTCTGGACCCTCTTCGCGAGATGCTGGAAGTACAGGAAGTCTTCGGACTTTTGGTGATGGATAGGAAAGAGGCTACGGTTGGAATCCTCGAAGGCAAAAGGATTGAAGTAGTGCAAAAGATGACCTCCGGAGTCCCCAGCAAAATCCGTGCGGGAGGGCAAAGCTCCCAGAGATTCCATAGGATAACAGAAGGCTTGACAAAAGACTTCTACAAAAGGATTGCTGACGAGATGAAAAAGACTTTTTACGAGATGAAAAAACTCAAGGGAATAATAATCGGCGGCCCCATACCCACAAAAGACGAATTCATTGACGGAGAATATTTGCTTAAGCCTCTCCAGGAGAAAATCATAGGGAAGATTGACATCGGGGACTCATCAGAATCCGGACTGAAAGAATTGGTAGAAAAAGCCCAGGACCTTTTGGTTAACCATGAGAGGACACTTGAAAAAAAAGATGTCGAAAGTTTTTTCAAAAGCCTGGGGGAAGACCCAAAGAAGACAACACTCGGCGAAGCTAAAACAAAAAAAGCGCTTGAGATGGGGGCAGTAGACACGCTTTTCATATCAAAAAAAATAGCTAAGCCAACAGTAAAAGAACTTTCAAGGGTCGCGAACAGCATGGGGACCACAATAAAAATAATCTCTCTGGACACGAGCGAAGGGGAGCAGTTTTACAACATGGGCGGCATCGGGGGAATTCTTAGGTTTGTCGTTTAAAATGTTCACTGACGCAATCTTTTCAAAAGACAGGGTTTACAGGTATCTCCTTGTGCGCGAATGGGACAAAACGCTTCCTGCTGTAATGATTGTCGGGCTGAATCCCTCAACCGCAGACGAAAAAAATGACGACCCTACAATAAGGCGATGCATAGGATTCGCAAAGCGCTGGGGCTACGGAAAACTTTTCATGACGAACCTCTTCGGATTCAGGGCCACGCACCCAAAAGATTTGAGGGCTTTTGAAAAACCTGTAGGAGAAAACAACGATTCCTGGATGAAAAAGATTTCATCGCGCGTAGACAAAGTCGTTCTAGCTTATGGCAATCACGGAAGGCACAAGAACAGGCATGAAGAAATCCTCAGGCTCATAGAAGACCCTTATTGCATAAAAGTCACGAAAGCAGGATTTCCCGCGCATCCGCTATATTCAAAATACACAGCGCACCCCATCCCTTTTGACTAAATTTTTAAACAGCTATATGCTTCTTAGAACATGCCAGGTGTGAGCGGCGGAATGATTGACGAGATTGAAAAAGAACGCGACGCGGAAAATCTGAGAAAAGTCGAGGCCGTGCTGTTCGTCTCCGGGCGCTTTCTAAACATGAAAGAATTAATCTCGCTGTCAGATTTAAACCCCATAATAATAAGAGAGACCCTTGACAAATTGAAAGAAGATTACATTTCAAGAGGCTCTGCGCTTCAGGTTGTGGAAAAAAACGGGCTCTGGAAAATGGACGTTCTTCCGGAATATGCAGACATTGTGAACAAACTGGCGACGGGAAACAGCGAATTCTCAAAAGCAGAGCAGGAATCCCTTGCAATTATCGCGTTCAAGCAGCCCATGAAGCAATCTGTTCTCATCAAGATTCGCGGAAACAAGGCGTACGACCACATAAAAAAATTCTCTGAGTTGGGCCTAATAAAAAAGAAAAAGACAGGCCACACATACGACCTCAGCCTTTCAGACGATTTTTACGATTACTTCAATGTTACAGGGCCGTCAGAAATGGGCGAGAGAATAAAAATAGAGGAAGAATAATGCCTGATACAATAACAATAATCTATCTTGTATACATGTTCATCGCGATGTATTTTATTACGCTGTTCGTCCTGATTTTTTTGCAAAACAGAAAAGAGATGTTCACGGTCCCAAAAGCCAAAAAAAATTATTCAATCTCTGTCCTAGTGCCCGCATACAATGAGCAAGACAGCATAAAGGGAACAGTTGAGGCCATATTGAAATCCAACTACAAAAATATCGCAGAGATAATCGTTATCAATGACGGGAGCAAAGATGACACGCTAAAAATCGCGCGCGAACTCGAAAAGAAATATAAGAAAGTCAAAGTATTGAACAAAAAAAACTCAGGGAAGGCGGACTCGCTTAACCAGGCGATAAAAATTTCCAAGGGCGAGCTTATCGCTGTCGTCGACGCAGATTCTTATCCGGACCCTCATGCATTAAGCTCCATGGCCGGATTTTTCAACGACCCGAAAACAGGCGCAGTTACAACCAGAATCCTTGTGAGAAAAAAGAACAACATGCTCCGAAAGATGCAGGCGATAGAATATAAAATCATTGCTTTCACAAGGAAACTTTTGGGATTTGTCGACGCTATTTACGTGACGCCGGGGCCTCTGGCCTTGTACAGAAAGTCCGCACTTGAAAAAATCGGCGGCTTCGATCCTAAAAACATGACTGAAGACATAGAAGCGACATGGCACTTGCTTCACGACGGATATGCTGTACGAATGTCTTTCATCGCGAAATCGACTTCAATCGCCCCAAAGACCATAAAGGCCTGGATGAAACAAAGAATCCGTTGGAACATCGGCGGATACCAGACAATCCTGAAATACAGAAAAAGTTTTTTCAGAGAAGGCATGGTTGGATTTTTCATTCTCCCTTTTTTCTCCTTGTCCCTCGTGCTAGGAACTTTCGGGCTCGTATTCTTGGCATATAGGGTTTTCCTAAGAATATTCTCTTATTACCTGACAACACACTACTCGCTTCAGGCCCAGACGGCGATTCTCACAATGAACGACGTCAACCTTAACCCCTCTATGCTGAATTTCCTCGGAGTCGTCCTGTTTTTGCTGGGGCTTTTGTTTGCGTATTTTGCCCTGACGTACGTGAACAGGCATCTTAAGGAAAGAGAAAGCTTTTTTAGTGTATTGTTCTATTCACTTGTGTACATCGTGCTGCGGCCTATCGTGCTCGTCGTATCGCTATACAAATTCATAAGAGGAAAATATTCATGGCGGTAAAAAACAAGGGATTTTTGTCAAGCAAAAAACATGTCTTCTGGCAGGCATTTTTCATAACTGCGCTGTTCTTCATACTCGGATTGGTGCTTGGGGTTTACATGGAACAGCTTCGTGCAGACGCGACGAACGTAAATTTCTACAACTCAGAGGTTTCATTATATGATTCCTTCGCGCTTGGCCAGGTCCTCCAGACTTCAAATGCCTCATGCGCGATAATGAAAGAAGACATCACAAAATTCGCAGACCAGATTTACACTGAAGCACAGCAGCTCGAGCAGTATGACGAATCAAACAAACTAACAGAATCTGTAAAAATAATCCATAGAAAGTACGACCTCCTGCGAACGTTGCTTTGGATAAATATAATGAACGTCGAAGAGAAGAATCCTAACTGCCATATCAACACAGTTGTTTATCTTTATATTTATGGCACGCCTGATGTGAATATCAAGGCGCAACAGACTGCGATGAGCCGCGTTCTCCAGCAGGTGAAAAGCGAGGAAGGCGACAGTGTAGTCCTTCTTCCTATTGCTACAAACCAAAAAGTGGATTCTCTTGATTTCCTCCTCCAAAAATACAATGTGACGCAGTCTCCTGCAATCGTCATAAATCACAAATATATTCTTTACCAGATTGACACAGCCGCAGAGATTGAGAATTACTTAAACAGCACTATTTCATCACAATAATATTAAAAAAGACCCCTTTTGTTGTGTTTCCATGTTTTGCGAAAGATGCGGCATTTCATCAGAGAAGGCCAGATTGGTTGACGTTATTTCTCCGGAAAGAATAATAAAGCTGTGCGAAAACTGTGCGCGAGCAGAGGGTTTCCCTGTAGTTAAAAAACCGACGACGGCCCAGCTCCTAGAAGCAGAAAAGCCCGCATATTACAGCAGGCATTATTCTCTTGGGAGAAATACAAAAGAAACTGCTAAGAGAATAAAGGATTTTGGCAAGCCTGTTCCTGGAATGGAGGACGTCAGCCTAAAAGACATTGTAGACAAAAATTACAAGGAAAAGATTTCGGGCCAGGGAAAAGGGCCGCGCGCAGACCTTGTAGACAATTTCCATTGGACGATAATGCGCGCCAGAAGATTCAGAAAGCTCACCCAAAAAGAGCTTGCAAGGGAAATTTCCGAGGCCGAAGCTGCAATAATGATGGCCGAGCGCGGAATCTTGCCGGAGGACGATTACAAATTAGTAAAAAAACTTGAGGCGTATCTTGGAATAAAATTAATGAAAGAAGAGGCCAGAAAAAGTTTGGCTGCACAAAGAGAGCCCCCTGCAAGGATATTGAAAATTGATCCTGACAGCATGAAAAATCTGACAATCGACGACCTGAAACGACTGAAACGGGCCAGAGAACTTGGCGAAGATGAAACTGAAATTCAAACACAAAATCTTCCCGAGGAAAAGCACGATTACCAGGAGGAGCCTGAAATTCCTGAAGAAGATTCCCCTGAATTTGATGATGAAGAATTCTAAAAGTTAAATTTATAAACCAAATTCCCGAGTTTTTGTAATGGAACTCAAGGTCATAAACAGCTCAAAGGACGAAATCGAAGTTCAGGTTGAAAATCTGACGTTGGCCGAACTTCTCCGAGTCTATCTTAATAAGGATTCCAGCGTGACATTCGCGGCGTGGAAAAGAGAACATCCTTCTGAAAAACCTATTTTGAAAGTCAAAACCAAAGGAAAGACAGTAAAGAAAGCGATAAATGACGCTGTCGGCGCAGCCGAGAAAGACCTTGACAAATTCGAGAAAGACTTCAAGGCGATGAAGTGAGATATATTTTCTAAGACAGATTTATTTTAAAAGACTGGTTTCTTACACTTTGTATGACAGCAAGATATTTTAATTTGAAAAGGGGAAATCCTGATGTTCATGGGGGCTTAATAAAAATTGATACTTCTGCAGGAGAATTAGAAAGGCTGGCTGATTTTAATGGAGATTTCGGCACAAATCCGTGGACGTTTAATCATTTAGGAGTAGAAGGAGAGAATCTTCTTTATGAAGTTGTTATGCCAAATGAAGAAATTGTCGTTGGGCCTGCAAGAGATTCTATTGGAGGCATAGTTGGCATTCCGGGTCCTGTACCCAAAGGTCCTGCAGAGAGATTAAAATTAGAACTTACGCCGCAAGGTGAACTTAGATTACATGAACAATCAGAAGGGTTTTTTCTTTCAGAGGTTTCCGAAAAAGAAGCAAAGAAGTCCTATGAACAAGCAAGAGCTTGGGCTTATCAAAGAGCATATGTATGCGAGTAATAAACCTCCATTATAATAATCCTTATTAATAACTATTTTTTCCAGAATTCATGGAACGAGTCGAAAAAATCTCCGCGGGAAGCTTTGATTTGAATAGATGGCTTTTTGGAGGCTATGAAAGCGGAGTAATTAGCATGATTGCGGGCCCTCCTGCGAGCGGCAAAACGAATTTTGTGATGCTTGCAGGATGCAGCCTGGCCAAAAAAGGAAAAAGAGTCATTTTCATAGACACTGAAGGGGGTTTTTCTTCTGAGCGAGTAAAGCAAATTGTCGGAGAAAGTTATGAAGAAATCCTTGGAAATCTATTGATTTTAAATCCGACAAGTTTTGAAGAACAGAAAAAGGTTTTTGAAAAGCTTTTGGCCACTGTAAAAAAAGAGCACGCGGGGCTCATAGTTGTTGACGGGATGGCAATGCTTTATCGGCTTGAACTTGGGGATGCAAGAAAATCAGGCAGCGATGAAAAAATTCATGAAGTTAATCGTGAGGTCGCGACGCAGATGAGAATTTTGGCTGAAATCGCAAGGAAACAAGACATTCCAATAATAATCACGAACCAGGTTTACTCGGATTTTCTTACAGAAGAAGACAGGAAAAAAGGCGTTCTTCCAGGAGTAAACATTGTAGGGGGAGATTTGTTCAAGTACTGGAGCAAGACAATCATAGAGCTGCAGAACGACAACGGAAAAAGAAAGGCCGTGCTTCTAAAACACCGCAGCATGCCCAAAAAAGAGATGAACTTCGAGATTAGGAATGAAGGCGTATTCCGAAGGAGATGGATTTAAAAAAGACGAAACCCCTCAGTAGTTCTTAAAGAATTTAAACCTCTTTTGGCTTGTTCTAAGATGTCTGACATAAGGTTTGAAGCAATAAAGAAAATCGCGGACGTGAATTTTAGATATAAAGATTTAGACAGGATTTCGGAGCTGAACACAAACTCTCCGCCGAGCGTATTCGTAGGCTCTAAACTTAGATACCCCTCTATGAATGTCGGCCTCTTAAGTCCGCTGGAAAAAGATGACAACGCATGGCTTTACGACGATGCGAAAACATGGGCAAAAGAAAATCTTGGGATAAGGGATGTGATAAGCCTAAGGAACGGCCTCTTGAATTCAAGATTCAGGTCGCAAGCCACAGAGCCACGAAGAAACACAGGAAAATTCATCCAGATTGCCCAGGAGCTTGCTATGGCATCCAAGCCAGTAGACATGGAGATTTCTTTGAAGAATAAAATCGGCGGCGGCCTGAAGCGCGACCGCGTCTTGTCTCCCCAGGGAATGGCGGCAGGATTGAAAAAAGCGAAAATAACAAGCAATGTAAAAATTGACAGAAAAATCGACAAGGTCGCAAACGACGAGCTCAAGGCCGCGGAAGGGATGTCATACTTGTACAAAAACAAATTTGATGAATATGTCTTGAGCAAGATAATGAGCGTCGGAGTTTTGGGGTTGAAGAAAGACAAGAAACTTGTCCCAACAAGATGGAGCATAACAGCCACAGACGACACAATCGGAAAAAAACTTCTTGAGCAAATAAGAGGCTATCCTTGGATTGAAAATTACGAATTGTTCTTCGGAGAATTCATGGGAAACTGCTATCTGATAATGCTTTTTCCAAACGTCTTTTCTTACGAACTTTTCGAACTTTACCTGCCGGGAAGTTCCTGGAATCCAAGCAATGAGATAAAGGCCTCGACAGATTATGAAAATTACGACGGAAGAAAAACTTATGCGTCAAACACCGTCGGCGGATATTACGCTGCGCGACTTCCCATTTTGGAATATCTTGAAAGCATAAAGCGCCAGGCCGCGGTTCTCGCGATAAGAATTGAGCTTCCGACTTACTGGGCCGCGCTCGGGGTGTGGGTTGTTAGAGAATCTGTGAGAAAAGCTCTTGCGAACAAAAAACTTGAATTCATGGAAATGCGCGAGCTGACTGAAAGTGCGCAGAAGATTGGAATGATAAAATTCGGATTTGATACATCAAAAATTCTGAAGAAGAGCAAGGTGCTTGAAGGCCTCAAGACCCAGACGACGCTGGGGAAGTGGTTTTAGGTTTATATGAATTACATGTTTTAGCTTCACCACTAACGCCTTTTTGACCATAATATTTAGAAGGTCCGCCACACATCGTTACAAAAATTCTTCCCCTATTAGATAAAATATCATAAGCGAACTCATCTTCATAGGGCGGCAAGTAAGGTGTTGCCCATATACAATTTTTACAATCTCTTTCTAGTTGGCTTTCTTTATTATTAGAATCATCACTCATTTAATCTTAGAGCAAAAATTCCTTTTTAACTATTATTGTCCTTAGAAATATCTTTTGAACCTTCTTCCATCGCCTTCTTCTTCCTGTATTCCTCAATCCTCTCTTTGTTCGTCGGGCATTCGGGATTGAAGCAGAAAATCCATGGACGCTTGCCTCTTCTAATTGAAATTATCATCGGGAAACCGCATTCTTCGCAGACCTTTTTGGCCGGCTTCATAAGCCCATTCGGCGGAAGACTGTAAGTGTTTTTGCATTCAGGATATTTATCACAGGCCACGAAATATCTTCTTGTCTTTTTGGAGTACATTATCTGCAAATTTCCTTTTTTGCAAACAGGGCAGACATTTAACTTATTTTGTTCGCGCTGCTGTTCCCTTAGTTTTGTCTGCGCGCCCAAAAGCTCCTGGCCAATCTCATTTTCCTGCTTTGAAAACTGTCCAGAAATGTCTGTTATAATTCCCTTCGCTTTTTCAATAATCTTAGCTTCTTTCTCTTCCTGCGATTTCTTAAGTTTTATCTTCTGAATTGAATCCATCTCGCGTTCAAGTTCCCGCGTCAAAGCCTCATCAATTATTATCGGCGAATGTTTCTCCAATGTTTCTATCATTGAAATCCCCAAAGGAGTCGCCTTTATGCTTTGATCCTGAATGTATCCTCGGTCGTAAAGCGTTTCCAATACAGATGCGCGCGTTGCCTTCGTCCCAAGATTTCTTTTCTCAAGTTCAGAAACAATCGACGCGGGAGAGTACCTTTTCGGCGGCTGCGTCTCTTTTTCTTCCGTCCTAGAACTAGCAACTTTAACCGGCCCTTCAATATCAGGGAGGTCGGTCTCCTTTATTTTCCTCGGATAAATCTCCATCCATCCTTTCTTCCTTACGGCCGACCCCTTTTTAACAAAAGTCAAATCATCAACAATGACAGTTATCGTTTTATTTTCAATCATTGCATCATCCATGAAAAGCGCGAGAAATCTTCTTACAATCAGATTATAAATTTTTTCTTCGTCTCCGGAAAGAATCTGCTTCTGTCCTGTAGGATAAATTGAAGGGTGTGCAGGATCAGATTTCTTTCCTTCAATGGGTTTTTCTCGCGTGATAAGATTCTCGGCATGATAAGCCTTTGCAAGAGCCCCAAGAATTTCTTTATAATTTATCGACGGCGGAAGTTTCTGGCTTGAAGTTCTTGGATAAGAAATAAGTCCTGAAAGATAAAGGCTTTGCGCGGCCTGCAAGGTTCTCGAAGGAGTGATTCCATGAAAACTGTATGCTTCAGTCTGCAAATTCGTGAGGTTGAAAGGAACATTTGGCGGAACTTTTTTTGTCGTCTTTTTCGTAGAAGCCTCTCCGCTCTTCCCGACAATATCCTTGAATTTCTCCAGTTGTTTCTTGTCAAAAATATCTTTGTTATAGATTAGTTCAACTTTTTCAGGCTCATCTATTGTTATAAAAACCTGCCAATATTTTCGTGGTTTGAAAGCCTGAATCTCCTTCTCCTTTTTCACGATAAGATTTAAAGCCGGCCCCTGGACGCGCCCGATTGAAAAAATCCTAAAGCTTCCAGTGGTTTTTATTGCGTTCATCAGTGCCCGCGAAAGATTTATCCCGTAAAACCAGTCAAGATAATGCCTCGTCTCGCCAGCAACTGCCTGCCCCCAATCAATAGATTTTGTCTTTGATCCATAAGCCTCGTTAAGTTCCGAGTTTGTCAAGGTAGAGAATTTCATTCTTGCAGCGTCAGGCTGGCCGGCGATAAACCTCACAACATTCAAGCCGATTACCTCGCCCTCAATATCATAATCAGTCGCGACGGTGACAGCAGACGCTCCCTTCACAAGTTTAGCAAGAGTGTCAAAATATCTTTTAGTGAAATCTTTTTTCCTAACCATGTAATTCGGGAACCATTCAATGTCAAACTCAGGAACAGAAGAACCTGGCTTTTTCTGGCTCAATGTGAAAAGATGGCCGACCGCGCATGCAACCACAATCTTTTTTCCATTTCTATCAACTTCATAATAAGGCACGTTTTTTTCATTCCGCTTCACAGATTTCCCGAGCGCCGAAGCAATTTTCAGCGCCGCTTGAGGCTTCTCTGTTATAATCAGCTCGTAGCCTTCTCCCTCTTTTTTCAGTTTTATTTTCTTTGGCTTGAATTCCTTTGCTATTTTAGCTCTGGAGATTTTCCTCACAGGTCTTTTCTTAAAAGATTTCCTCGCGCGCTTCTTTCCTTGTTTTTCAACTTTCTCCAAGGTTTTATAATCCTGCTTCTTGTATTCCTTCTCCACCGAATGGCTCACGCTAGTCTCGTCTACAGGGAAAAAATTCTCTGCTAATTTTTCTTCTTTTGACTTCGCGCGCTTTCGTCTTGGCATGAATATTACAGGAAAACAGGGGTTTTATAAATTTTCTCTGCAAAAATATTTAAACATGAGGCCCTTAAATTGCTAATGGACAATAAATTTTTGTTAGACGCCATTTCGTACATAGCTTCGGGGACTTTTTTCGCGGCACTAGGATACTATTCGATCACACTATCACAATATTCGGGGGCGCCAATAAATGAAGACAAGCTCATCAGGCCATCCCGGCTGGAAAAAATCACGTCGGAAAACCAAAAATAATTTAAGTGAGGGTTTCTCATTTTGTTTATGGAAAAAGAGTTGAAAGGCTTTCATGTAAAGAAAGTCAAAATAAGAGAGTCTGTCCTAGAGACGGAATTCAAGAAGATAATCTCGTTTCTTGTATATGCCGCAGTGGTTATCATGCCTTTATTAAGCCTTCCGCAGCTTATCAGAATATGGGTTGAAAAAAGCGCCGTCGGAGTTTCATCGATAACGTGGTTCGGATTCTCGGCTTTCGCAATTGTCTGGATTTTCTATGGATACTTCCACAAAGAAAAACCGATTTTCTACCTAAACATCATGCTTCTTGTGATGGACCTGATAATCGCAATTGGTGCCATTGTTTATCGTTAATAAAACTTTTAAAGCCAAATAACAAGAATTTTTATGGAAAGTCCAGTTTACAATGAATGGCCGTCCGATGTTTGGGCTTATGTCACTTCAGGATACAATGAGCTGACAAAACGCCTTATAAGAGAAGCAAGCGATATGCCACGAGAACGCAGATTAGTTGAAGCGGTAAAACTGTTCAATGCAGAGCCAAATGCAGGATCGGATTCAGATTATTTCAGAATGATGGCAATGGCTTATTCCCTTCCCGACGACGCTCTTGAAAGAATGGTCGATTCATTCGATATCTCTTCTTATAAAGCCTCAGAAAGCATGAAAAGGCTCCTTAAAGAATCGCCTGAAGAAGCAGCAAGATACATTGAAGAATTAAGGGCAAATTTCGATTGGTTTAAATCTCAAAAACTTTCGCCTTTCGCGCCACGTTAACAACTTTTGTTTTTCCAATTTTTTCTTCCAAACCGGCGCCCTCTTCAATATGCGCATGCAAAGCCAAGTCCGGCTGAAAAAGTTCTATGGCCTTCCTTACAGCCTCCGAGCCCGGCCAGCCTGAAAATTCCGAACGCGAGCCTTCAGGATGGATATGCGTCACCATAACGCTTTTTCCAATATTCTTGATTTTATTATGGCTCCGTTTAAGCAGCCTAAAAATTTCCTCGTCAGTTATTTGATGAATTCCCATGTTCGCGGTACCTGCTCCGAAAAAACCAACGTTGTTTTTCACAAAAGAATATCCATGAAGATGCTTCGAGTACGGTGCATAGACTTCCGAGAGAAACGCAGTAGTGGATATGGCCTCGTGATTCCCGGGCACTATAAGAATATCTTTCTTGGCTTTCGCGAACGGCCCGACAATTCCCTCAATAGAACTTTCCGCAAAAGTTATGTCGCCTGCCAAGATTATTACGTCAATGTTTTCCTTCACAGCTTTCGATGCCAGTTTCTCGGCCAGCCGCGAATCGCCGTGAATGTCTCCTATCGCAAGGATTTTTGTTTTACTTGATTTCATAAAAAAAAGAGGAGAAGAATGTTTTTAGGGTTTTTGATTATCAATCTCGACCGTCGTCCTTAATTTCTTTCGGGTGGGGTTCCTATCCCCTCCGTAAGGATCCATAACAAACTCAGCAAATCTTTTTTCGAGCGCCACGGAAAAATGGATATTCCCGGATTTATCTTCATGATAATGTCTTTCTATTATAAAAGAGTCTAATGCTCTATAGGGTTGCAAATGGTAGGCGCCCCCTGAATTTGACAGATTAAACGCGCTGGGAGGAGACACTTTTATGCCACTGCCTTTTTCTATCAGCATCCTCTGCAATACTCCTATCGTGTCCCTGTCTATGCCTCTGCTGTAATTTATTTGCCCAGCCCCGGCCAATTCACTCAGCGAAGCATATCTCCTTTCAGGCAGGTATTCCTCGTTTGCCATGTCTTTTTACTGTGCTTCATGCTTAAAAATCTTACGACTGTCGTAATTTTAAAATTACTAAAACATAACCTTTAAATAGTACTCCAATTTAAATTTTATAACATATATGTTCCAAAACATTTAAAACAAAAGTGTTGATGGGATATATACTAAACCAGGAACCTCAAATGGAAATGAAAGACAATTTTGACATCTTTTTCAGGAGAAAGCCGGCGCTTATGCTGGTCTCTTTGAAGAAGAACACACGAATGAGGTACGGTAGCGTGCTGGCGAAAGAAGTGGATTGCACATACAGCCACGCAGTGAAAATTCTGCAGACGCTAGAGGCTTTGGGCCTGGTCGGCTTTGAAAAAAAGGGGCGAATAAAAGTGATAAAGCTGACGAAGAAAGGCAAAGACGTTGCAGATGCGATTGAGAATATCCAAAAACTCATAAGATAAGTTCTGTTCACTACCGCCCCGAATATTTATTTTTATTATTTGTTGATGCGCAATCCGAAAATTTTATAATATTCTTTTTCTTATTTCATTCAGAATAAAATGGTTCTGCAATATCGCAAAAAGGGTGAGTCGCGCTGGAAAAAATATCCGGGA
>CAYXWJ010000003.1:0-20419 GCA_964468775.1 Candidatus Woesearchaeota archaeon | reverse complement strand
CTGGATTTGTCCATCGTCGCATAGATTGAAGGATTGTTTATCTTGTAGCCGTTCAGATGAAGTATTGGAAGTACCGCCCCGTCCTTTTCAGGATTCAGGAATTTGTTGCTGTGCCATGCTGTTGCGGCCGGGCCAGTTTCTGCCGCACCGTCGCTGATTATTGCCGCGACTATAAGCCCTGGATTTCCGAATGCTGCTCCGTATGCTGTTGAAAGCGCGTAGCCCAATTCTCCCCCCACATAAATGACTCCCGGAACTCTCGGGTTTTGGTGGCTTGGAAATCCTCCCGGAAGGCAGAAATCTCTTATCAGTTTTCCTATGCCTTTTGCGTCATTAGTGTATGCAGGCAAGTATTTCTCAAGGCTCCCTTCCAAAAAAAGATTTGCGAGAATCGCTGCGAACCCATGCCCCGGCCCATTCACCAGAAGTATGCTCTGCTTTTTTTTCGTCGCAAGTAAGTTAAGATGAGTGTAAATGAAATTTATTCCCGGGCAGGTCCCCCAATGCCCTTTGAGGTGATCTTTTATATCTTCTTTCTTAAGTTTCTTTTTCAGAAAAAAATTGCTCTGCAAATAAACCGAAGAAGCCGCGATATAATTTGCCGTCGTCCAATACCTCTCGGCCCACCTAATCTCCTCTTTTGTCAGCATATCCTAATTACCCTTAAAGATTTTATATAACTTTCGAACTTAACGTTCTATTCTTAAGATTTATAAAATAGAAATCCATTTAGAGTTATGTCAATCCTGGTGATATCATTTCCTGAAACAAAAACTCTCGCTATGAAAGTTGCCCGCGGCCTGCGAGCCGAATACGAAACAATCTCCTCAAAGGACTTCCCTGACGGCGAATTAAATGTTTCCTTGAAGAAGAATCCCAAAAATAAGGAAGTTGTTGTGATTTCTTCCATGGCAAAGCAACCGAATAAAAGAATAATAGAGACTATTCTTGCAGGAGGAATTGCGAAAGATTACGGTGCGAAAAAAGTCATCTTGTTTGCAACCTATTTTCCTTACATGAGACAGGACAGGCATTTTTTGAAATATGACAGTTTCTCGTCCAAATATGTTTCAAGGCTCTTCTTTTTGTTCGACAAAATAATAACGATTGCACCGCACAGGCACAGGATAAAGAACCTAAAGACTCTTGCCAAGAACCTAGATTATATAGAAGTGAACTCCCTCATTTCCGCTTACATAAAAAAAAGATTCGGGAGCAATCTTACGGTTGTTGGACCCGACGAGGAAAGCTCCCAATGGAGCAGACCCATCGCGGAAGCATTAGGCAAGAAAGCGATTGTACTGAAAAAACACAGATATTCGCCCTCAAGGATAAGAGACGAGAAAACTGATGCGAAGTTTGGAAGGAATGTAATCGTTATAGATGATATTATTAGCACCGGAAAGACGATGGTGGGCGCATTGGAGCTTGCAAAGAAAAATGGCGCGAAAAATCTTGTGGCCCTCGGGGTTCATGGCGTTTTCGATGAGGATTCTGTAAAACAAATACAAAAACATGCGACATTGATAACAACAAACACTGTTCCTTCAAGATTCTCAAAAATAGATGTTTCTCCTGCGATTATCAAAGAGCTCAAAAAAATTCTTTAATTATTTTGTTCTTGCGCTTCTTCTATGGTTCTTGCAAGTTCTGAATCCAAGGATGAAAGTTTTTCATTCAACTCGCGCTTAACCTTGTCCAGCTTTTCCATCTGCTCTTCAATAATTTTTTTCGTTTCGTCTATGCTCTTGCCGACAAAATTCCTCCCTCCAACATCAACAATAAGGTCTTCCGAAAGCAGTTTTGCCTTCACGAAAATTCCCCTTCCCATCGGCGCAAGAATCTCTTTTCCCGTGCCTCCTTTGAGGTCATCAAGTCCGAAGTTAAGAGTTTGGAGATCTATCGCGCCTTCCTCGACGGCCTGCAACTGCTGCTGCAATGCCTGAATCTGCTGCTCGAACATGCTCAATTTGAAAAAAATCTCTTGCTGCTTTTTGTCAAGTTCTTCCTGCTCCGCCATGATTTTTCAAACAGAATTCGGTTTTTAAGGATTTCTAAGCGACATCCATCCATTTTCTCAGGATTGAGCTGAATATTATTGAGAATATAAGGTAAAACCAGAACCAGCTGAAAATTCCGAGAATATGGGGATTTCCTACTGCTCCAAAATAATCCTGGAACCATCGGAAGAAGAGTATAAGCGGTATCGCTGTGTAAACTATGGGCCGCATCGAAAGTTTCATCATCGGGCCCATTAGCTTCATGCTTTCTTTCTGCATCTCCATGAATTTGTCAGGAGTGTCTTTGACTTTTTTCATCTCCTCATTAAGGCGCTTCTGCTCTTTTTTCATCTCCTTAAGCGTCTTCTGGTCCGTCCCGTATTTTTGCACGAGCATAATTACATACGACAAAATGAAAACTATGATGACCATTCCCCAATTGACGTTCCAGTTAAGGAGTGCACCTGCCGTCGGGTCAAGAATCGCATGCGCCCAGTCATGTATAAATGAAATCTTCGCCCATAGAAAGGCCACGAGCAGCGAAACCAACATTGCGATATAAATTGGCGCGAAACTTCCCTCTTTACCTTTATTATCCATCTTCAGAAAAAGAAAATGCGGTTTTTAAAGATTAACCCTTCACGAATTTTCTCATAAGAGGATGCATATCCATCTGGTGCTGCTGGGCTATGCTTTCGTAGAACTGGAACATTATCATGATTACCAGAAGCATTGCGGTTCCGGAAACTATTGCGCCGAGAAGGTTCGTGACTGCTGCAAGGAAACCAATCGCGATTCCACCCATGATTGTCAAGGGCATGATGTATCTGTCCAGGATGCTTTCAAGGATTCTCTCGTCCTGCCTGAATCCCGCAACCTGCAACCCTGAAGATGCAATGTTGTGCGCCTGGCTTTTTGCATCCTGTCCGGAAGTCTTTACCCAGAACACCGCGAACAGTGTGGAGAAGAACACAAAGAATATTGTATATGTGACTGCCTGAAGAATGTACCTTCCAAGAAGTCCCCCCCTGATAAGAAGATCAAGAATATTTGTCGAGCCCATCCAAAATGCAAGGCCTGAAATCGCCTGGCCCTGAGAGAATTGTCCAAGCCAAGTGAAATGATTCGCTATCGAAGCTGCACCAGTACAAACTCCTCCCGATACGCAAGGTGCCGCCACATTCTGAACCATACTCCCGAAAAGCTGAACATTCGCAACAAGAGCTGCCGTAAGAATGACAGGGATAACATTTGTGTAGAAGAATGCAAGAGGCCACTTGACTCCATAGCCGCGAACTCTGCCGAATGACAAAGGAATCTCGACCTTTAGGGACTGGGCCCAGACTACAATAAGAAATATCACTATTGTTGCCACTATTGCAGCTGCTGCCGACAAAAGCTCCACAGGATATCTGTTTATGACAGACTGAACCAAGACGAGAACTTTCCCTGAACATGCGATGTTTTTGAAATCAAGAAGACAGTTTCTACCCTGTTGGTCTATGAACTGGAACGCGCCCGTAAGAAGTCTCCAGCTAATTCCCGCCCCGATGAATAGGCTGACTCCAGAACCGAATCCCCATTTTTGTGTCAGTTCATCCATATAAAAGATTGCAACTCCGCCGAGAATCAACTGTAATATCACGAGCCATGCAAGCCCCGGCGCTGCCTGAAGCCCCTTCATCAGAACATAAACGAACGCCTCGAAAAGTATGAATGCGAATACAAGAATTTTCTGGAGTCCCATGAAAAATTTTTTTCCTTCGTCAGTTGTCTGGTCGATGTTCAAAATCCCAGAACCCACAAGCAACTGAAGGATAATGGAGGCCATGACGATAGGACCGATACCAAGAGAGATGATGCTCCCAAAGTCCGTTCCAAGGATTATAGCAAGGTACTGGAACTGTGAAAGAGAGTTTGCCGAGAGGCCGTAAAGCGGGATGTTAGCGAGGACGAAAAAAGCTACAAGAATTATAAGCGTCCACTTAAGTTTTGTGTTGAAACTTACCTTCTGTTCTTTTGGTTTTCTAATCTCAGGGATAAGACTGAAAATCGCTTTAAGGTCTGCCATGAATATGATTGTGGAATTTGGTTTTTAAGTTTTAGTATTAACTTAGAATTTATTCCTCTTTTACTTCTTCTTTTTTCTCCAACAAAATTTCTCCGCCGGCCTTCTTCACTGCCTCAATCGCAGACTTTGAAGCCGCAAGCGCCCTGATGAAAAGTTTGTTTTTCACCTTGTAATCTTTTGATTTGTTAAGAATCTTATAATTCTCAAGATTTATCTCAAATCCCTTCGCTGTCTTCTTTGCGAGCTTACCGAGCTTAAGTTCCAAATCTGCAAGATTTATTCTCTGTCTTATATCCCTTTTTGTTTTTCTGCTCGTCACGCCTTGCTTCCCGAAATATTTGTGGCCGTAAAGTTTTATGACAAGAGTTTTTTTCTGGTCGCTTCTTTTTCCGGTTCCTGACATTCCAGAACCTCCTCTATGGCCTGACTTCTTGTGTTTTTTCCTCGCGCCCCATCCATGCGTTCCCATATTCTTGCCGTTCATTCGGGATTTCTTTTTTCGCTTTTTGACTTTTTGCAAGGGCATTATAACATCCTCCCGTTCGAAACTGAAATTGCGGACGGCCAAAAATTTATTCTGTTAATTTTTGCATTCATAGCATGCGCCTCACTAAATCATTTATTTTATCTTTATTGTTCCCGAGCACACCCTTTCCGACGCCAAAGTGCTTCTTCGCATCAATTCCTTTTCGCGGAGGATGCAGTCTGAAAAACGGCTTGAGCTTTCCTTCACTGTCTTTTTTTCCTCGCGTTTTCTTAAGCTCTTCATAAGTTTTTGAATCAATATTTCCGAACGCAACAAAATTGTTGACTTTCTTTATCATTCCCATCTGCGATTTACTTGGTTTCTCAAGAACTACACAGGCATATTTTTTCCTGAGCCTGAGCCTGTCAAGAGTTTCTCCTATGTCTCTGTCTATGTTCACGCGCCCGCGTATTCTTATAACGCAAATTCCTGTTTCCTTATTTGTTTCTTTTTCTGTCATTATCCTCTCCGTGTTGTTTTCCCTAATGCATTAAAGCCTGCCCTTATAAGGTTGAATGTCGTCCTTTGTTTTCCGAAAGTTTTTGTATAAACATCCTTGATTCCTGCGAGACCCAAAAGTTTTCTAAGCTCTTTTGCAGCGACAATACCTGTGCCCTGCGGCGCCGGAATGAGGGTTACACTGACGCTTCCGCTTTTTCCTGAGACTTTGAAAGGAACTGTGTGAAGTTCTGAGCATTGGCAGTCGAAACTTGAGCAGCTTCTTTTTATTTTTATTATGCTGAGTTTAGCTTTTCTCAATGCTTTGTCTCTTGCAGGAAGAGTTTCCTTAGCTTTTCCCACGCCGATTCCCACATGCCCATTTCCATCCCCAATTACTGCCATGGTTGAGAATGTAGGAACGTTTCCCTCCATTGTTTTCTTTTGGGTCTGACGCCAAGCCCGCCTTTTTCCGCCTCCGAATTTTCCTTTGGCCTGGCCTATCGAGATAAGGTCATTCTTCACATTAAGGAGCGTGTCCACAATCTGCTCTTCAAGGATTTTTTTATTGTTGTCAAGGATTTCGTCGATATTTTTTATTTTACCGTCTTTCACTTCGCGGCCGAGCAAAGTCTTTGGCTCCCATCCAAGAAGCTTCTCTCTTTCTTCACGGGCAAATCTTTCTTCACGAGTCTCTCTGCGAGGCCTTTTTTCTTCATGTTCCTCTTTAGATTCGTCAGACTCTTCCTTTTTGCCTTTCGAATCGTTTATCATTTCTTCCGTGACTTCCTTAGACTTTTCCGCTTTCTTTGCAGCCTCTTCCTCGGAAAGCGTTCCGTGGGCCTTCGCTGTCTTTTCTAGCGCTTCTCTTTCCTGTTTCTTATCTCCTTTCTCTTCAGTCATTTTTTGCCTCCTATCTTACTTTTGATTGTGTCAAATTCTTTTGAAAAATCTTCCTTAAGATGTTTCCCATTTATCCTGTCTTCGGAAGGAAAATCTTTCTCATCACATTCAATTTTCACACCCGCATCTTTAAGCCCTTTCAAAAATGCGAACAGCCTGTTTTTCTGGATTGTTCTCATCATCCCGAAATCAACGATAGATTTTTCTTTTTTGTCCGAAATCATCTTGCCCAGCAAAAGGCCCGTAAGGTATGCTGCAGGTGTGGATTTCAGGCTGTTCTTGAATTTTGCGGGCCAGCCGTGTTTCAAGAGTTCGCTTGATGTAACCCCAACTTCAACAGTGTCTTGTGCTTCTCTGCTCCCCACATATTGGGCTATGAAATATCTATTTGTCTTTCTAAGGACTATCCTTGGTGCTCCGCCTTTCAAAAGCCTTATTCTTCTAGCATAATCTGTTCTATGCTCTCGTCTTCTTCTTTTTATCGTTCTTCTCATTTTTTCAATCCTCCAATGTGCTCTTTAAGATGCGCCTTGCTTCTGAATACTTTGTTTCTTATTTTCTTCCTAAGGTCATCATGTTCTTCCTTGGCAAGCTCGCCCCGCTTTTTCAGCTCTGCAATATGCTTTCTCTGCTTTCTCACCATTGCAATATATTCTCTTTTCCTTTTGTTGACCCTGATTCTCACATTGCCCACGCTCCTGCTTTTCTTCCTTACAACTTTTCTTCTCCCTTTCTTTGGTTTTATGACTATCGCGCCCTGGCTGTAAAGATCTTTTATGTCCTGCTTCGTAATCGCTTCCTTTATGTCTTCCAGCCTTGATTCTGCAAATGCGATTCTTTCTTTACCGACGCCAAGCGTTCTCTTTGCCAATTCCTTCTTCTTTCCTAAATTCATTTTTTGGTCTCCTTCACTGCAGTCTTAGCTTTCGCCTTTTCTTCGCGCACTGAGACATGCTTCAAAAATCTTTTTACATTAAGATTAACAATTTCTATTTTCATCTCACCGAGTTTTTTCACGATTTCCATTTTTTTCTTTGCTCCGATGTTTCCCAAGACGACCTTTTGTCCGCGCTTTAAGTTTTCAGTGTCTTTCATGCTCCTCACAACTTTCATTTTTTCGCTTTGGGTTTGTTTGTATCCAATTTTTACGACCGGAGGCTTTCCTTTTCTTTGCTCTCTCATTTTGTTGTCTCTTCCTGTAGGCCTTCTCCAAATTTGCTTTTTCTTTCTTCCTTTTCCAAGCTTTGAATGCCTGAATGAAACTCGTCTTGTAAACTTTTTACTCATATTTCTTTACCTGCCTTGTTTATCATGAAAATTCCGTCCTGGAAAACGCGCCTGTCTCGCTTCCCTACTTTTGTGGCCAGTTCGAAGTTAGCGGCCGTTCTTCCCGCAAGTTCTTTATCCGCAGAAGATATCTTTATGATTTCTTTTCCCGCATCTATATCTACACCCTCGGGGATTTTTGCCTTTCTTGCAATTTTCTCTCCAAGGAAATTCTTTATCAATGCCTCATGGCCTTTGACTTCCACTGTTATGGGAAAGTGGCTGTAACATATTTTCAATTCGTATTCAAACTTTTTCTGAACTCCCTTCACCATATTTCTGAGGAGCGCCGAAATTGTATTAATCATTTTCTTTTCTTTCTTCGTTGCTTTTGCGTTTCCAATCACGATTTTATTTCCTTCCTTCTTCATTTCAATTACTCCTAGCTTGAATCTTCGCTCGAGCGTTCCCTCGGGTCCGCTGACTTTTACGTGCCCGTCGTTGACTTCTGCGTTCACTCCCTCCGGAATTTCTATCTCTTGGAAAATTGATTTTTTCATTTTATTAGTTTATTGGATATTCTCCCTGTTTAGTTAATCCTCTCCTGTTGAGAGATCCGACGGCCATCCTGACCCTTTCTTTGGTGTATCTTGTGAACACCCTAAGTATTTCACAGTCTGTTTCCCGTGTCGTATATTCTCTCATCAACAAGTTGAATTCTTTTTGAAAATCCCTGTCTGTATCCGCTTTGGACTCTTCCCAATCTCTTGCCGTAGTTTCTATGCGCGCAACCAAATCCATCATTCTCGTTCCGGCATTCTTCCTTGCTTCTTCAATAGTTTTAGGCATCAGTAAAAGTAAGCTATTAAGCTCCCTCCAATATTTTTTTCTTGAGCTTCTTCATGAGTTATCAGGCCTTTGTTTGTTGTCAAGATTAGTGTTCCAATATTTCTCGCAGGTAAATATCTCCTTCTGTATTTTTCAATTTGATCGGCCTTCACGGTAAATCGGGGCTTTATCGCTTTGCAATCAAAGAAATCTCCGAGCGTGATTTCAACAGATTTGTCTTTCATATTTATCTTATATTTTTTCACGGCGTCTTTCTGCTTCATTATCTTCAATACCTCGATAAGCAGATTAGAGACTCTTTTCACGACTATCGTTTCCTTGCCTGCCCTTTTGGCATTCTTCATCATGTTCATCGCGTCTGCAACTACATCTTGTGACATTTTAACTGAATTTTTTGAAGCCGATCTCTTCAGCGACTTCTCTGAAGCACTGTCGGCATAAATTTAATCCATATGAACTTATGTGTGCACCGAAGCGCCCGCACCGTTCGCATTTTTTCACAGCTATCCCTATCTTCCTTTCTTTCGGCTTGTTGTGCTTCAAGAACTTCGCTCTTTTTTCAGGCTTGTTCCGAAGCTGCTTCATTATTTTTTTCCAATCGCTTGCTGTCATTTGAAATTTCTCCTTTCTTTATTTCGAATGATTGAAAATTTTATATTTGCTGTCATTTTAAACAAATTTCGTATCGAAATTTTCCTCCATGAATTTTATTATTTCTTCTTTTGAAATATGCTGTTTCTTTGAAACTTTTCCCGTCTTGATTTTTCTCAATTTTACTCTTCGGCCCGACCTTTTGAAGACAACAGTGACATCAAATCCTCTGATTCCTATATCTCTGTGATACTCGACTCCCGGCATTTCAATGTATTCCTTCACGCCGAATGAAAAACAATTCTCGCTTACTTGTTTTTTCCTCAGTGTATTGTCCAATGTCGCAAGGCATCTTTTCAACATTTCTTCCATCCCTTTTCTGAGCGTCACGACTGCGCCTATTTCAAGTCCCGGCCTGACTCCCAATGCAGGGATTCTTTTATGTGATTTCATCTTAGCGGGATTTTTTCCTGTAAGTATCTTCAAAAGTTTGGCTCCTTTCTCAAGCTCGTCCGCCGTGCCTCCGACGCTGAGTACGACTTTCTCTATTCTTATTCTCCTCATAATATTTTCTTTCTCTGCCATTATTCTGTTGCAATAAGTTGTTTAATTAAAACATTTACTGTCCTGTCGCCAAACTTGACTTCAGCAGTTTTCTCCGCATCGTTTGTCTTCATGACTGTTCCTGTCTGCCCTGCGTGCTTTCCCGAGTAAACAAAAACCTTAGACTTTTCCTTGAGGGGAATTATCTTCTCTATCTTTTTTGATGAAAGGTCTAAAACTGCAGAGTCGTTCGTATCACATTTCACATCCGACAAAAGGTTTTTTCCGTCGCTGAAGTTAAGCTGGACTTTTTTTCCTTTGAGTATTTTTTTGTCCACTATCTTCGCAATCTTTTTTCCTGCATCCTTCTGATCTATTTGCTCCATATGGAATTTTCCGTTTGTTCCGATAGTCAATCTGAAAGATTTTTTCGCGGGAACAATCGTGATTGTATCGAAAAGCAGCACTCCCCGAGTCCCGTCTTTTACAGGTTTTCCATTGACAAGAATATTCTTCTTGAAAATCGCCCTCTTGACTTCTTTTCTGTTCTGCGCCACTTTAAGAACGTCCCTCAAAATGACCAAAACTGGAAGACCCTTTTCATAATTTGACCCTGGCTTCACTATGTATTTCGTGTCTTTTCTTGGCACAGGCCAATTTTTTGGAATCGCTTGTCTCTTAAGATGCATTTTCTTTTACCTTCGGTTTAGTTTCATTTTTTGATTCTTCATTCTTTTTAGGTTTATTTTCAGTTTCTTTCTTCTCTGTTGTTTTTTTCGCCATTGCTGCAGTGCTTTTTTTCTTTCTCTCTTCTAAATTGAGCACAGTAATCTGAAGATTCCATGGCTTAAGTCCGACGTTTACTTTTGAACCGTCCTGCTTCTTCACCTGGATTCCTTCAACTTCCACTCTTGAAAGCTTAAGTTTCACACTTAAAACTTTTCCTTTTTTCCCTCTGAACTTTCCACGCTTAATCAACACAGTATCTCCTTTCCTCAAAACAACTGCGCGCTTTCCCTGACTTTTCCTAAGCTCTTTTGAAAGATTGACTCTCATGAGCTTTCTCTTAGTGTTGATTGGCGCGTTTGCTACGTATTTCCTCTGCTTCCGAGGCTGTTTGCTCGCTTTCCATGAGGTCGAAAATTTCTTTTTCATTAGTGCACGCTTGAAGCTATCTTGGCTACCTGGGGCCAGCGCTCCAAAACCTCCCTTGCGATTGGTCCTTTGATTTGGGTTCCCTTAGGATTCCCTTTCTCATCTTTGAGTATTGCAACTGCATTGTCTTCAAACGCGATTCGCTCACCATCCTTCCTCTTGTAAGATTTCCTCTGTCTCACAATTACGGCGTCAAAGACTTTCCCTTTCATGTCGGGAATTCCTTTCCTTATGCTGACTTTTACCATGTCTGCAACTTTCCCTGCGGCCTGCCTGCCTTTTTTTCCTTTCCATCTTTTGACAGACACCAGCTTCACAATCTTCGCCCCGCTATTGTCTGCAGCGACGAGCTTCGCGCCAAGATTCAATCCTCTTGAGACTTTTGCAGATATTGCTTTCATTTTAGTGCGTCCTCCATTATTTGATTGTGGAGTATGTCTCTGAGTCGCGATTCATTTTCCATTCTTATATGTGCATAAACTTTCCTTCCACCATTAGCTCCTTCAACGAAATATCCATGTCCATTATGTCTCAAGCATGGAAGATTAACGCCACTTATTTCTCCTGCTTCAGCCAGCCTAAGAAAGTCATCTTGCCTTACGAATATGTATTCCTTCTGGAAATTCATTTGCCATTCTCCCCTGATTTAATTTTCTTGACAACAACAAAGTGTATAATCTTGCTCAAAGGCCTGCACTCCTGAATCAAAATAGTGTCTCCGACATTAATCTTGCCTTCAAGACATTTTGGAAGCCGGGCATGAACTTTTGTCCTTGACTTCAAATATCTTTCATATTTTTTGATGTAGTTCATTCTTTCAAATTCTATTGTGAGCCTCTTCGGAAGCTTCTTTACGACTATTCCTTCGAAAGTTTTTCCGCGTGCCTTAAGATTTCCGTGGAATGGACAGTCTCTCCCATCGCATTCGCCGTTGCTCTCTTGCGGAGTCTCAACTGTCTTTGGCTTCACGCCTGCTGTTTTTTTCGTTTTTTTCTGTTTTTTCATTTTGTGCTTTTGTGGATTTAATCCTCTATGGATTCTGCATCGAAGCCGAGTTTGACCAGCATTTCTTTTATCTTCCTTCTGTGGTCTCCCTGTAGCTCGACTGCGTCATCTTTGTAAGTTCCGCCGCACGCCAGGCCGTTTTTCAGGTCCTTTGCGACTTGTTTCACGTCGATGCCGCCACCGAATCCGCTTACCAAGGTAACGATCTTTCCGTATCTTTTCTTGTCGGTCGATACCCTTATTTTCTGCGAACTTTTGACGATCTGTTCGCATACACATGCCTGCATTGGCAGGCCGCACTTTGGACATATCTCCATTGTTATTTGTTTGAGTGTGATTCCTTTTGCGCAGCCTCTCTTTCGAGAGTCATTATCCGCGCCATGATTTTTTTAATTTCTTTTGTCTTCGAAGTTCCGGCCTTGGCTGCACTGGCTCTGGACTTCATAAGTTCCAACCTAAGTTCCTCGACCTTGTCATTCAATTCTGTCTTGCTCATCCGCTTTAAATCTTTTGATTTCAATTGAGGCATTATTTCTTCCCTCCTGATTTTTTCTTCGGCGCCTCTTCCTCTTCGACAGCATTCTTCTTCAGTTCTGCAAGCATGGCCTCATCAATATTTATCTTGTCTTTGAGTATTGCATCTGGAGAAAGTATTGCAACCTTCACGCCGACCGTTCCTGGTCTGGTTTGCGCTACTGCCTGCGCGCGGTCAACTACTTTCGCGCTGTCCCCTGTTTTCTTCAAATATCCCTGCGCGAATCTCCATGTTTTTGCACGGGAGCCGGGAAGCTTTCCGCTCAGCCTTATTTCAACTCCAAGCGCACCCGCATTTATGATTCGCTGAAGTGTCCTGTATGAAATAACTTTGAATCTCAAGGGCCCGAATCTCTCTAAACTGAGCGCAATATCATCAGCCATCAGCTGCGCATCAAATTCGGGATTCTGTATTTCGTCGATTTCCACATGCGGATTCTCAAGTTTGAACTTTTTCTTAAGGATTTTTGTAAGCTCATCAATTCTTTCCCCTCCGCGTCCAATCACAAGTCCGGGTTTGTTTGTCGAGATAATTATTTTCTCTCCCACAGGAGTGTAGGCGATTTTCACTCTGCTGACTTTTCCTTTTCCGAGCGAATTCCTTACATATTCACGAAGAGTGTATTCATCTTTCTTAAGGTTTACAACATTTTTCTCTTCCATTATTTCTGTTCCTCCTTGATTTCAGTTTTTCTCTCTTCAGGCTTTATTTCATCTTTCTTAGTCTCAGCTTTGTTTTCTTCCTTAGTTTTTGTTTTCTTTGAAGGTTTTTCTTTCTTGACTTTTTCTTTAACAACAATTTCAATATGCGTTCTTTTTTTTCTGACTGCACCAAATTTTCCAAAAGGTCTCGCGCCTAGATTCGCGACGGCCTTCACAATCACAGGTTCTTCAATTCCGTTGTAAAGAGCATTTGAAGCTAGGCTTCTCAAAAGCTTCACGAAATTTTCAGCGGCTTTAATCGGATATCGGCCAGCCATAATTCCCTTTCCATGCTTATGGGGAATCTCACCTTTCATAGGGATTACCTTTCTGAATTTCAAGACTTCTTCAAGCTCTTCGATTGCGGTGCCGAGTTTTTTGTTTCGTATGAAATCGCAAATCGCCGCCGAATGTTTGGTTGAAATTGGAATATCGTTCGCTCTGACCACGGCCTCTTCTTTTTTTGGCCGCTCTTTTGTTTTTGTCCTTTCAATGAGCTTTTTCTTTTCCTCTGGTTTAACCTCTTCTGTCTTTTCATTCTTTTTCTCTTCTGGCCCTTCAGATTTTTCCTCTTTCTTGACGGGCTTTGGTGCCGGAGCTGCTGCTTTGTTTGCCGCCTTCTGTCTGTTCATTGCCTTCATCTGTTTCTGTTCCGGATTGTAATCTTTCTCAGTCATTATTTCTTTGATTTAGCTCGGCTTCCTTTCGTCGCCCCGACGCCTGCCTTGCTGTGTTTAACTCTTGATCTTGTCAGCGCAAATTCTCCGAATCTGTGCCCAAGCATTTCACCAGTCACCTGAATTTGTTCGAATCCTTTTCCTGTGTAGATTCCTATTTTCATGTCAATCATTTCAGGGACTATGATGAGATTCCTCTGGTGCGTTTTCACAGATTTGCCTTTTCCAATCTTCTTCTTCGCCCGATTCACGAAATCTTCAACTTTCTGGAATTGTTTCAAAAGGCTCCTCCTCTGCCGGGACCTTAGAAGTTTCGCAAACTCTCGTACTTCCAGCTTCTTAAGCTCTTCAATCGTTTTTCCTCTGTATGTAAATTCTTTTCTTTTTAGTTCCATTTTACTTTCTCTTCCCCGTTCTCTTCGGCCTTAACAACCCGACTTTTCTTCCGGGAGGTGCATTTCTTTTCGCCGTCTTGCTCTTTGGATTCTTTCCACGGCCGGATCCGAAAGGATGGTCAATCGCGTTCACCTTGACAGCAGACGTGCGAGGCCATAATTTACCTTTTGACTTCTTGATGTGATATTTTTTGCCTGCTTTAAGGACTGGCTTCTCCAATCTTCCTGCACCGGCCACGACTCCCACAATTGCCCTGCATTTGCTGTTAAATTTTTTCTCTTTTTTGGAAGGCATCAAAACATAAACTTCATTGTCAACTACTTTTGTGACTGTTCCTGAGCTTCCGCCAGTTTTTATGAACATCCCCCCGTCTCTTGGATTTGATTCTATGTCATAAACTTGTGTCTTCACAGGTATGCTCCCAAGCTCCATAATGTTTCCGTTTTTCACTTCCTTGCCTCCAAAATTTATCTTTTCTCCTTCAAACATGTGCTTGAATGCAGGAATGAAAAATGTGCCCTCAGAATATTTTACTTTCGCAACCGGCGCACTATGTCCTGCCGAATCGATAAGTCTAAGCACCGTGCCTTCTCCGGACAAAACCCTTGGGTATCGCAATTTTATCCTGAATGCTTTTCTTCTGACTCTGTAAGTTCCGCTTCCATGTCCTCTCGCCTGCTGAATTATGCGCTTGCCCATTTTATATTACTCCGAGCTTCGTCGCCACATCGATGGCCGGAAACTCCTTATTTAATTTCACGTAAATGTATTTTCTGTTTCCTCTTATTAATGTTCTTACGCTTCTTACCTTGACCTTGAAAATCTCTTCAATCTCTTTCTTTATCTGCTCTTTTGTCGCCTGCTTCTCCGCCCTGAAAGTCAATACATTGTGGGCCTCAATCATCATTACTGCTTTCTCCGTCACTATTGGTTTTAACTGAATCATTTTTTCTTGCTCTCAAATTTATTTTTTAATTCGTCCACCGCGCTTTCAGTGTAGACTGTGATTCTTCCAAGGCCTCCGCGGGCAAGATCCGAAACTCCAAGTTCTGAAACTTTCTTCGTTTCGAATGCATTTGTTTTCATTTTTTCTTTGTTTCCTATAACAAAAAGGAGCCCGGCATTGTTTTTGTATTTCCTTCCTCTTGCTGTTCCTTTGCCGCTCCTAACTTTCTTCTTTCTTATGCTTACGGAAAATATTTCTTTCCCCAGGATATTTTTCAGGCCCGCAAGAATTTCCCTCGCCTTCATGCCGGAAAACTTTGATTCTACGATAAAAGGCACTTCTCCAAGATTCTTTTTGTCAAGACTTTTATATTTTGACTCTATATATTTTTTGTTCGCAGTGGAGCTCAATGCAGAAATCAATGCAAGCTGCATTTCTTTTTTGTTTATGTTCTTTGAATTTATCATTGATATTGGCTTTGGTGGATGGGCGCGCCTTCCGCCGCGAGTGGATGCAACTTCTGCGCCGACCCAGTTCGCCTGGGTTCCTCTTCTGAGCATTATCTTTCTTGGAATTCTTGACATTCCTCGGCCGTATCCGCTTCTCCAAACATGTCTTCGGTGAATGACTTTCCCGGATGCTGAATGCTGCTTTCCTGCGACAGGCGAAGGCCCGTATGGCTGCACACCTTTCTTTGCTTCCAAGACCTTAGCAACTATGTCTTCCCGAACTCGCGCCTCAAAAAATGCAGGCACCTGGATTTCTTTTGCCTTTTTTCCTTGCGTATTATAAAGTATGGTTTTCATCTTTGCTCTCCTCTGGTGTTAAATGACGCCCTTAAAATATTTCCTTCTGCTGTTTTTTCGGCAATATAAAATTGTCCTCCAAGCCTGTAGAAATCATATCTTCCTGTAACAAGATGTTCCATTCCTCTTATTGGAGGTATTCTCTCCAGGCCCATTGCAACAACCAATTCATCTGTCAGTATAATTTCTCCCTGGGGATTTGCGTTGTATCTTGAAGGGATTTTTCCGTTAGGTTTGAAAACTCCCGTTCCCACATTCGATAATAATTTAAAAGGCATTTTATCTTAACTCCAAAAATTCGAACTTTTTCTTTAATTGTTTCTTTGTTCCCCTAAGAGGAACTGTTGCGAGCAATTGCCTTTTCGATGGCCCCTGCACAGAGCCCCGAATAATTATGTAATCCGCCCTGATGTCGCCGAAGTTTTTTATCCCTTTAAATTCCCCCTGTTCTGGCTTTCCCATCCTGATTATTTTGTTGTTATATGTGGTTCTTGTGAACATTCCAAGTTGGCCTGCCATCGGCGTCCTGAACGTGACTCTTGCCGGATGCCATGGCGCAAGGCTTCCTGGCCGTCTCTGCCCTTTCTCGGATTTATGGGACTTAAGGGTTATCCCGAATCTTTTCACAGGCCCCACAAGTCCGCGCCCCCTCGTAAGGCCTTTAATGTCAACAAGATTCTCCACCGAAAAAGCGTCCGCGACAGGAATTTCTTTTCCAATATGCTCTTTTACAAAATTAAGTTTCTCCTCTTTGCTTCCGGAAAGTCCTATCTCCGCAAGATCCGGCGTCTTTTTGATGCCTGTCTTTTTTGTTACAGAATAGCAGATTATTTTTATATCGTCATAATCTTTTTTGAAATCCTCTGCCTTCCCTGATTTTTTCTTAGGAGTCTTTATCTTCCTCTTAACCTCCTTGTCAAGATTCTCGGCAAGAACTTCTCCAACAACTTTTCCATGGTTATAAAATCGGACAGAAAGAATTTTCATAGGGGGGCACTCAAGAATCGTCACAGGAACAACAATTCTTTTTCCCTTTGTCATAGAATGCTCCGTCACATCTTTCACGAAAGCAGATGCCATTCCTGCCTTGTAACATATGAAGCCTTTCAGGGCTTTTTCAGAATTCAGTGCATTCCAGTTCACTCTAGGTAAAAACTTACTGGCTCTTTTTCGGGGCCAGAATTGCAAGCTTCCTTTCCTTGGTGATTTTCTCGACGGCATTTCTTCTAAGTGTTATTGCGGATAACATTTTAATCCCTGGAATAAAATAACTGAGAAATTTTGATTTATAAGGTTTTTGGATATCTCTAAGCCTCGAAATTCTTCTCTTCCTTCATCTCTTTTCCATCCGCGTTGGCAATACGGATTATTTTGCCCTTTCGCTTTGCGGCCTCCCGTATTTTCGCAAAATCATTCCCCATACCTTGAGGCATCACAATTTCATTGATAATGTACTTGTGCTCAATCGATATCTTCTTCGCATCAGGCATATCCCAGAAAAATTCATTTTTTGCCGCAGCGTATAATTTTTCAGGCAGTTCCATCTGGCAGAATTTGTCGTCAATCTTGCTCTCATCTTTTCCCGGCTTAGGCAGCTTGCCCTTTATCTTCAACTTTATGCCGTCTCCCTCTGCGCTCAAAAGGAAGTAATAGGCTTTGTCTGCAAGGCTCTTTACCTGAGAACTTCCCATCTCTTTAACAGAGTAAACCCATTTTCCAGTTTTCTTTTTTCCGTCTTCAAGGCCGAGTTCATCTCTGCTCCAAATGTCTCCCTGAAATTTTATCTCGCCAACATCCGGCAAATTGGCCAAGAAAAGAACAAAATCGTTTGCAAACTCAAAACTTCCTTTGATTTTCACACTTTTCGTTTTCCGAAGGCTTATCAACGCGCGCCGCCCGTACTCCCCTTTCCCGAATCGAACAAATTGGGCATGCACCTCTTTGTCGTCCTCACCATGAAAAACTTTTTTTATGAAACCCATTAAATTATTTGCAAAAATTTCCTTATAAACTTTTTCTACTACAAAACTTTATAAATTTCTTATTCGTGAGTAATCAATGAAAGACGAATATTTCAACAAAGTTGTAACAGGCGTGATAGTTTTCTTCCTCGCGGTGTTGTCTTTCCTGATACTCAAACCGATTTTGATGGCAATAATAACTGCGCTGATACTTGCTTTTGTTTTCTCACCCGTGTACAAATGGCTTTACAAAAAAATACATCTGAAAAACACCTCTGTGTCCATCATAATGCTCTTCCTGATGGCAATAATAATTCTTCCCATCTGGTTCTTGACTCCAATACTCCTCCAACAGTCTTTCTCTATTTTCCAATACACTCAGCAGATAGATTTCGTTAAGCCGCTTGAAGCAATTTTCCCTCGGTTTTTTGCATCTCAGCAATTCTCATCGGAAGTGGGGTCCATATTTTCATCATTCACATCAAAAGTCGCAAACTCTTTTGTTAATTCTGTGTCTGGCCTTATCCTCAACTTTCCGACCATTACCCTCCAATTCATCGTAGTGCTTTTCACTTTCTTTTACGTTTTGCGAGACGCGGACGAGGTGATTAAATACGTAAAGCGCATGCTGCCGTTCAGCAAGGAAGTCCAGAACAAACTCTTTGAATATTCGGAAGGAATTACGGCCTCGGTCCTTTATGGTCAGGTCATCATCGGAACGATACAGGGAATCATAACAGGTATAGGCTTCTATCTATTTGGTGTTCACAATGCGCTTTTCCTGACATTGCTTGCCGTTCTTGCAGGAATATTCCCTATAATCGGAACAGCCGTAATCTGGATTCCAGTCACAATCTATCTTTTCATTGGCGGAAACATCGGTCCTGGATGGGGGGTTGTCGCATTCGGACTTTTGTCTTCCGTTGTGGAAAATTTCTTGAGGCCTGCAATCGTCTCCCGAAGGACAAAAATCCATTCAGGGCTTCTTCTTGTGTCTATGATAGGGGGGGCTTTCTTCTTCGGAATCTTGGGCTTCATTCTCGGCCCCTTAGTAGTGTCTTATCTTCTGGTCCTTCTTGAAATCTACAGAGGGAAAAATCTTTCAAGAATAATTTCGGAAGGCAACAATTAAAAACGAAAGTTTTCTGTTAATTAAAAGAGAGATGAAACTAAAATCTAAATCTATAGACTGGAAGGCCGGCTTTCCAGTAGTAATGCTCAGCAAAAAAATTGCGACGATAATCGGAGTTCAGACACGAGAGATGGTGCTTATCAAGACTGTCTCGAAACATCCCCGAAATGCGACAGCAATAATCGATATCCTTGGAAGAGCGGGGAACAAAAATGAAATAATCGTTTCATCAGAAGTAAAACAGAGGCTTTGCCTGAGAAAAGGACAGGTCGTCGATGTCAACATCGCCCCTGTGCCTCAGAGCGTCAATCTTATAAAAAAGAAACTTAACAACAAAAGGCTTTCAAAAGAAGAGATAGGGCTGATAGTCAAGGATGTTGTAACAGACAAGCTTTCAGAGGCAGAGATAGCTCTTTTCGTCGCTGCGATGTATGAGAGAGGAATGGACATGAAAGAAACGGTATATCTTATCGATGCAATCTTGAAATCGGGAAACCGGCTTTATCTGAAAAAAGATTTGGTTGTCGACAAACATTGCGTGGGGGGAGTCGCAGGAAACAGGACCACCCCACTCGTGGTCTCTATCTGTGCCGCTGCAGGTCTGACATTCCCAAAAACATCCTCGCGTGCAATAACCAGCGCAGACGGAACTGCTGATGTGATGGAAGCGGTTGCCCGCGTGGATTTCACAATACAGGAACTTAGGCAGATACTGAAGAAAGTTAACGCTTTCATAGTGTGGGGCGGCGCTATAGGAGTAGTTCCTGCAGACTCTAAGATAATAAAAGTCGAAAAATCCTTGAACGTCGATCCAAAAGCTCAGCTCCTTGCGTCGATACTTGCGAAAAAATTCGCTGTAGGGAGCAAATATATCTTAATTGACATTCCTTATGGGAAGACTGCAAAGATACTAACGAAGAGAAGAGCAGAATCCCTAGAGAGAAAATTCAAGACCCTAGGAAAGTATTTCCATAAAGAGATAAGAGTTGTTCTCACAGACGGGCGCCAGCCGATTGGGAATGGTGTAGGGCCATGCCTCGAGTTGATGGACATATTGAAAATACTTGACCCTGCTGAAAGAGGGCCCGAAGATTTAGAGAAAAAGGCCTGTTTCCTCGCAGGAGAAATCCTGGAGATGGTTGGGAAAGCAAAGCGGGGCCATGGTTCTGAAATGGCGGAGAGAATACTTTATTCAGGAAAAGCCCTGGAAAAATTCAAGGAAATTGTGGCCGCGCAGCAAGGCAGCCTGAAAAGAATAAGATATGCGAAATTCAAGAAAGACATTCATGCTCCGCGAAGCGGAAAAATAACGGAGATAAATAACAAAAAGATAAACCAGCTTGGCCGTGTTGCAGGTTCTCCCGTAGACAAACCAGCCGGATTGTATCTTTATTTTCATGTAGGAGACAGAGTCAAAAAAGGCGAAAAACTCATTACACTTTATGCAGAAACGAAGGACCGTCTCAGGGACGCTATAAAATTCTACAAAAGATCCCAGCCAATCAAATTTAAGTGATTTATAATAATCATCTTTTTAAAGTCGGAGCATGTAGTTTTTCTATGAGAGAAATGGAGCATATTCGTCGGCTTGTTGAATATTTTAAGAAAAACCTGAAAAAAGGATACACTACGGATTCTCTAAAATGGGCACTGATAAATCAAGGGTATTCTAGGACCGCTGTCGAAAAGGCGATTATACAGGTGCAGCAGGAGCTTGCAGAGACCGCCCCTATTCTTAAGGAAAGGCCGATTATAAGACATGAAATTCTCGACGAGCATGACAAGACAGTCGCAACATACAATAAGAAGCCATGGTGGAAGAAAATCTTCGGAATTGACTGATAAAAAGCTTTAAAACTCGCTGATTAATTCTTAATCTGAGCCGTCATGCGGAGAATGGTATTCCACCTGGTTTGAG
>CAYXWJ010000002.1:0-23614 GCA_964468775.1 Candidatus Woesearchaeota archaeon | reverse complement strand
CGCTTGTTGCGTTCAGGCCCCGGGAGGCGGGAGTATCTGTCGAAAAGCTTAGGGAAATTGGGTATCTTCATGATGTTGACGGCAGGGAGCTCGTTTCAGAAGACCAGATTCTTGAGCTGAAGCCTCACGACATTCTTTTACCAAGTTCGCCGGAATCGCCGGAAGCGCGTGCTGATGATATTTTTATGAGAATCTCACATTTTATAGACGATCTTTTAGTGAGCTTTTATGGTCTGAAGCCTTTTTACAATGTTAAAACGCGCGAAGATTTGATAGGGCACCTGGGGGTTTTTATGGCGCCGCACAATTGCGCAGGAGTCATTTGCAGGATTGTTGGCTTTTCAAATACATTGGGGCTTTACGCGAGTCCTTACATGCACGCGGCAGTCAGGCGTGATTGCGACGGAGACGAAGCGGCAATAATGCTTCTTGGGGATGTGCTCCTTAATTTCTCAAGAGAGTTTCTTCCAAGCCACAGGGGAGGGACTCAAGATTCTCCGTTGGTTTTGAATGCAAAAATTGATGCGGGGGAAGTTGACGACCAGATTCTTGACTTTGAACTTCTCAGAGAGTACCCTCTTGAACTTTATAGGAAGGCGTTTGAGAAAAAACATTCTTCCGAGGTCAAGGTTTATGATGTGAGGACTGCACTCAGAGATGGGAGAGATACTTTTACCGGGATTGGCTACACTCACGATACTATTGATATAAACGAAGGAGTTGTCTGTTCAAATTATAAACTTTTGGGGACGATGCAGGAAAAAGTTGAGCGACAGATGGGGCTTGTTGAGAAGATTCGAGCTGCAGACACTTCAGAGACTGCGCGGCTTGTTATTGAGAGGCATTTTATCAAGGACATGAGGGGTAATCTTAGAAAGTTTGCGACACAGAGTTTTCGCTGCGTGGCATGCAATGAGATTTTGAGGCGGCCACCCCTTACAGGTATCTGCCCGAAGTGCAAAGGCAAACTAATTTTCACAGTTCATGAAGGGGGAATAAAAAAATATCTTGATGCTGCATTAAATCTCGCAAAGAAATATCATTTGTCTTTGTACATAAGACAAAATCTTGAAATTACAAAAAGGCAAATTGATTCTGTTTTTGGAAAGGAAAAAGAACAGCAAGAAGCGCTTGGGAAGTGGTTTTAAATTCCTGCAAGATAGAACAATATAGTTGGGATAAGAAGGCAGCCCATCATATTAATCCTTCGTGCGCCTGTCGAGATACAATAGATTCCTGTAAGTGTTGAGATTATCAATACGAGGACACCGAAAAATCCACTAGAAAAAATGAAGACAACTACCGCAAGAATTGCCAATGTTGCGATTGAGATTTTTGTGTAGTTTATGCTTGTGATTTTCCTTGAGAAAAAACCTGCCAGATATTTTGTTAGAAAGAAAGAGATTATTCCTGAGATTGTTACTATTGCAAGGATTAGAATTAGGAGATGCGCAGAAATTGCGCCGGAGATTTGCTGAATTGCAACTGCCGCGCCCGTCCTTGTTTTGGAAATTGAGTAAAGGGCGATGAAAGAGAAGCCCATGACTAATGTGTTTGTTGCGCCGAGTAGAAAAAGAAAACCTCTTCTATCTGATTTTGAAATCACTTTTCCGAGGATGGCTGCTTGGCCGGAGCCGAGTCCCGGAAGAAGCGCAGAGAAAGGCGCGGCAAGCGTTGCGCCGAGCAAAGGAGAGAAATATTTTTTGTTTATCGAAGGCTTAGTGAACTCTTGTTTTGGATTCTGGGTTTTGTTCTTTACGCTTATCATCAACATAGAGCCTCCGAAAAGCCCAGTCAGCAACGGGAGAAGAGGTTCCTGAATTAAATTGGCGTTTAAGTTAAGGACTGCGAGGCCGAGAAGCCCAGAAAGAGCCATGACAAGCAATGCACGTGATCTGCTTTTTTCCAGGAGGACAAGAAAGAACACAACTGCTATTAATATATAGGGAATTATTTTTTCGAGCGCAGAATAAAAATGCGACAGTGCAAGGATGGAGGGGAATGCTATGAGAACAAGGATAAAAACTGCGGCGAGACTCCCGTATGCAGTAAGGAGAATCGCTTCGTAACCTTTCCCTGCCTTCAAAAGCTCGTGGCCCGGAAGCAACGCAAGTTCTGTGTCTGTGTCAGGACATCCAAGAAAGACACTGGGAATGAAATCGAGAAAAGTGTGGGTGATTGCCATAGAACTTATGAAGGCCACAATGTAAATAGGGTTTAAAGACGCGAACAATGAGGTAGAAAGTGAAACGAGAGAGACCCCGACGAGATTTATATGGATGCCTGGAACTAAGCCGGTAAAGGTTCCTGCTGCCGTGCCCAATAATAAAAAGATAATAATTTCTATTAGCATTTTTACAGGAACAAAAAGTTGTTTTAAGCGTTTTATGTCCTGTTAAATATATTTTGTGGAGTAGGAAAATCCTTATAAACCCCAAAATCTTGATAATTTCAATGGCAAAAAGAGAGGGATTTTTTACTCGGGAAAATTTTGACAAAGTCGGAATGAAAAAATTAAGTCTTATCGGGCTTGTTATCCTCGCATTTATTGCCCTTGTATTTCTTGTGACTCGGCCTGCTCCTGTTCCTGGAGTTTCTGCTGCAGGCACAATTAATTTTGCTTTGACACCGAATGCAGGTTCAGTTTATGTCGGGCAGTCTGTTGGAGTGCAGGTCGTTGTTACATCCGCAACAGATCTTTACGGTGTTGATGTAAGTGTGGCCTACAATGGGAGTATTTTAAATTATACTGGTTTTTCTGAAGGGACTTTTTTGAATGCAAGCGGAAATGTAAATACATATGTTCCTAATACATATACCACCTATCCAAATAATGTTTCACATATTGTAATAACTCGCCTTGGTAACGTTTCGGGCGCGACTGGGAACGGAACAGTCATGACATTATACTTTAAGGGTCTCGCTTTAGGGACATCTAACCTGAAGTTGGTTCCCGTGGCTTCTGACAGCAACAATGGTTCTATATCAATAAACAGCATCACAAATACCAGTGTGAATGTTGCGTCTTCTGGGTCGCTGGATGTAACTCCTCCAACACTTACTCTTGATTCACCAATTGATGCATATAATAGCTCGAGCCAGAGTGTGACCTTCCATGTGACGGCCCAAGATGGTGTCGCTCTTTCAAATGTAAGTTTGTATGGAAACTGGGGAGGGAGTTGGTCTTCCAAGTCAGTAGATTCAACGCCGACCAATGGAGGGACGACTTCTTTCACTGTCAATATCCCTCAAGGAATGTATTCATGGAATGCTTACGCATGTGACAATTCAAGCAACTGTGCATTCGCGAATTTGCCTGGTGAAACATTCCCCAACAACAGCTTGACTGTCGACACAACAAATCCTGTTGTCGTTATAGATTCTCCAACAAATACAACATTGGGAAGCACCAATGTTACAGTAAATATCTCTTACACAGACAACTTTGGGCTTAGTAAGTGCTCTTATAATATAACAAACACGACGGGATACCCTGTTATTGCGAATAACTTTGTTCCTTGTTCAAATCCCCATGTCGAATATCAGGGGCCAGGATCAGGGACATATATTCTCAATGCATTTGCAAACGATTCTGCTGGAAACATAGACACCTCAAGTGTTGTATTCACTGTACCTAATGTACCTTTGTTGAACCTCACCGCGTCTTCTTCATCTATCACCTCGGGACAAAATGTTGTCCTTACTTGGAATACAGTAAATGCCACGAATTGCACTGCTAGCGACGGATGGGGAGGAAATAAGAGTTTGTCTGGAAGTCAAACAGTCTCACCAACATCTACGACAAAATATACTCTTACTTGTCAAGGAAATGGTGGTAGCGTTAGCAAATCTGTTACAATCACTGTGACATCCGCTTCCTCTGGGGGCGGAGGTGGCGGCGGAGGAGGCGGTGGCGGAAGCTCCTCAACTACAACTACGAATAATGTAACCTCTACGGCGCCTGTTACCAGTGAAACTCACACAACGCTTGGCGTATTAAAGAGCGTGCTTTACTTTTCGCCTTCCACAGGCGTCAAGCAAATCTCATTGCGGTTTTCAAAAAGGACAATAGGTGCTTCCGTAAGTGTAGACAAATTTGATGCACGGCCAGCTGCGGTTCCTGTCACGTTGAATCATAAAGTTTACAGGTGGATTAGGATATCTCTGCACAACGACACCAGTCACAACTTTGATAATGCGACCACAATCCTTCAGGTGCAAAATGCATGGTTGCAAACAAATGGAATTGCAAATCAGAATGTTGCATTGTATGAATTTAACAATGCGACGAACCAATGGGATCAGCTGGACACAGAATACAACTCATCAGATACTGTGTATTCGTACTACACTGTAAACAATCAGACGCACTTCAGTTACTTTGCAATCGCTCAGAAAACCTCTTATCTATACTTGTATCTAGGGATTATTGGCGGGGCGTTGCTGCTGGTTATCATAGTGGTTTTCATTATCAGGGAGATGGATAGGAAGAAAGGCAGGGAAAATATGCTACAAAACCTTTCTAAGAGTTAAGAAACATTTAATAATTAACAGGAATTCTTTTTTTTATGGTTATAAGCGATAAAGAAAAACTGGAACTATTCAAGAGAAATACAGTTGAAATAATTAACGAGGATAAAATTAAGAAATTCTTGCGAAAGGGGGTAGTTTATTGTGGGTACGAATGCTCAGGGGAAATTCATCTCGGCCATCTTGTGACAATTTTGAAGCTATTGGATTTGCAAAAAGCAGGAATTAAAATAAAAATTCTTCTTGCGGATTGGCACACGTGGCTTAATAAAAAAGGAGACTGGGGGTTTGTCAACAGCCAGCTGAAGCAATGGGAAAAAGGGTTTAAATCTGTCGGATTGAAGGCAGATATTGTAAAAGGAACAAGTTATCAGATGAAGCCCGACTACTTTGAGGACGTTCTCAAGCTTGCGCTCGATATAACTGTAAATCGTGGCGTGAGAAGCATGCAGCAGGTTGCACGGGATGTTGAGAATGCGAAGATAAGCCAGATAATATACCCGCTGATGCAGGTTGCGGACGTGAAACACCTTGGAGTTAATTTTGTCGTCGCTGGCTCGGATCAAAGAAAGATTTACATGTTGGGCGTAGATGAGGGGAAAGAGATAGGATTGCAGGATGCAGTTTATCTTTACACGCCGCTTATTCCTAGCTTGAAGGGGCCCGGCGGAAAAATGTCCAGTTCTGTGAAAGAAAGTTTTATCTCAATCCGAGACAAAAAAGAAGATATTTTTAAGAAAATAAATGCGGCCTACTGCAAGATTGGAGACATAAAAAACAATCCCGTTCTTGCAATCACCCAGCTTATTATTTTCCCCAAATTTGAAAAAGTTGAAATAAAAAGGCCCGAAAAATTTGGAGGCGATGTCATTTTCAAAACTTATGGGGAATTGGAAAAATCATTTGAGTCAGGAAAACTACATCCTGCAGATTTGAAGAAGGCAGTTGCAGAATATCTTGAGAAAATAATTTCTCCAATTAGAAAAGATTGGAAATAATTATCTTGTTCTAAACTCTACAACATCCAAATCTTTCAAGACGTGCTTCATGCCAACTTTTTGATTAGGGAATTTTGAACTTGGGCCTGTGATGAAGGTCTCCTTTACCTTGCTTGAGAAACCATGAAGGATTTTTTCCGCAACATTTTTTACGGTAGAGCCTTGGGGGAGGATTATCGGCCGCTTAGAGTAATCTTTTTGGCCCGGCTCCCTCGTAAAAATACGGATTTTTCCAAAGCTCTGAAAAATTTTTTGTTTAAGTTCATTTAGTGAATTTTGTGACGGCGCCTTTAGATTTATTATTACAAAATCATATTTTTTGCTTTTTAGTGTCGCCGCAGTTTTTCTTTCATCTGCATTTCTGTTGTTGAAAACTATGATTTTATTTGCCTTGGTGTTGAGTTGTTTTTCAATTTTGCTTATATCTTCAATTTTTGTCACAACAATTACGATTGTGTCTGCAGTGTTTACAATTCCTGAATCGTAGTATTCTGAATCTATTGCGGGAACCTCTATTACTTGCACATTCACTCCTTGGAAATCCATCATGCCAACAACAGGAGATTTTGTCGTTGGACCGTATCCATGAATTTCTGGAGAGGCATTTGTCAATGCTGTGAGGAGGGAGCTTTTTCCTGAATTTGTGAATCCCACTATCACTGCCTGCATGTCCTCTTTTTTTATTCCTTTCTTCCCCTTAGAAGCCTTTTTTGTTTTTTCTTTTTGCTCCAGGAGTTTTTTCAATCTTGTCCTGAGCTGCGCGCGAAGATTTTCTGCGCCTTTGTGGCCAGGTGCAAGAGAAATCATTTTCTTAAGGCCCTCAATTTTTCCCTCTAATGTCTGGGCCAGATGATATTCTTTTTCTGCTGCAAAATATTCGGGGTGTGCGTTGATTGGCATTTTACTTCTCCAGAAATTCCTTAACCTTTTTTAATATCTTTTTATCTTTATGAACAGTGAAGTGAAAAAAGTTGTTTGTACGGACGGGGTTTTCTCCTTTACCAGAGTTCCCCGGAACAAGAATATCCATAGGGCAGTAAA
The DNA here is from genome assembly GCA_964468775.1 of Candidatus Woesearchaeota archaeon. Taxonomy (GTDB): domain Archaea; phylum Nanobdellota; class Nanobdellia; order Pacearchaeales; family GW2011-AR1; genus ASMP01. The sequence goes on along the minus strand of CAYXWJ010000002.1, from coordinate 17,045 downwards.
AATTCATTGTTTTTCCCTTAACTTTTTTTGCTTTTAGCTTTTTTAGGAGAAGTGAATTTTCTGAAAGTTCTTTTACGCCCTCCCTCTTCTTTGAATAATTTTCTGTAATGTAAGACCCTTCAAATGGGGAGCAGATAGTTATAATTTTATCAATCTTTTCTGGAGATATGAATTTTCGGTAGTAGTCGGAGATTATCCCTCCTGCACTGATTCCAAGGAGGCTTACTTTTTCCTTCTTTGATGTGTGGGAATCTATGAATTTTTTTAACTCTAGAGATATTTCTTCTATTGGTTGCTTTAATGATGTGTCGTATTTGAAGGGGAGAATTCTATCTTGGCCAAGAATTTTTTTAGCCGCCCGTGCCTGTTTTATGTTTCCTGCAAGTCCCGGAACAAAGATTATCTTTTTCTTTAACATATAGTTTTAAAACTCTCTGAGATTAAAAGTTTAATGGCAGCACAATTAGACAGAAAATTCTTTTCGCGAAGAGCAGATGTTGTTGCGAAGGAACTTCTTGGAAAAGTTGTTGTAAGAAGACTAAAAAACGGAAAGATTCTCCGCGCTAGAATTGTTGAGACTGAGGCCTATTTTGATGAAAAAGATCCCGCGTCCCGCGCAGTGCAGAACGGGGATTTAAGAAAAACTATGGAAATGGTTCCCGGAACAATTTTGGTTTATGGCGTTCACAATAATTGGCTTGTGAATTTTGTGACCGGCCGGGAAGGAAATGCGTCTGCTGTTTTGATTCGGGCGATTGAGCCTTTGAATTTTGAAGGAAATGGTAAAGGACCGGGGCTTCTGACTCGCGCTCTCCATGTTAATAAGGAATTTCATAAAAAAGACATGGTGAACAACAAAGATATTTGGCTGGAAAACAGCAAGGATAATAATTTTGAAATTGTAGGGGCTTTTAGGGTTGGCATCAGAAACGATTTGCCCAAGAAATTCCGGTTTTACATTAGAGGAAATGAACATGTCAGCAGAAGGTAAGAAAAATTTAATTAGAAAGATTATGGAGAAGAAGGAATTTTCTGAGTTGCCGAAAGCCGATGTTGAACTGGCCTTTTCTAAATTTGAGAAAAGACAGACTAGTGACGAGGATAAAATAAAACTCACGCGAAATTTGTTACGGGAAGTTTTTTCAGGTTTTGCAAGTGAAAAACTTCTGTCGCCAAAAGACAAAAAAGAGGAATGGGTTTTGAGGAAGCATCTTTCAACGCGCGAGAGGCTCGGAAAATTTGAAGAGATTTATTCAAGGATTTTGAAGGGTTTGAATGGGGAGTTAAGCATAATTGATCTTGGAGCCGGCGCGAACGGATTTAGTTACAAATATTTTGGAGACGCAGGGTATAATGTAGAGTATGTTGCAGTCGAGGCTGTCGGACAACTTGTTACTTTGATGAATTCTTATTTCAAAAGAGAAAAACTTCCTGCAAGGGCGCACCATGAAAGTCTTTTTCAATTGGCTAAGATTAAGCAAATTGTTTCTAAGACTAAAAAGCCAAGAGTTGTATTTTTGTTCAAGACGCTGGACTCGCTGGAGATGATTGAAAGAGATTATTCAAAGAAATTACTTAAGGGCATCGTGCCTCTTTGCGACAGGGTCGTTGTGAGCTTTGCAACTGAAAGCATGCACGCAAGGAAAAAGTTTCACGCTAAACGGACTTGGCTTCTTGATTTTATAAAAAACAATTTTAATATTCTAGAAGATTTCACTATTAGGGGAGAGAGGTTTATTGTCTTTGAGAATCACTCAATCTTTAAAAGTCTCCCCTTCTTTTGGAGTTAATGAAAAAGAAGGTCGTTTACATTTTTATTTCATTATTTGTTATTGTGGGGGTCATTTTAGTTTCATCAGCGGGTCTTGATATTAATAATGATGGTATTGTTAATATAACAGATTTACAGTTGTTAGCTACGCATTTTCAGGGAAAAGGAACTTACAATTCAAGTTATGATTTTAACAATAATGGAAAGGTTGATTTGTTTGATCTTGTTAAGGTTGCAAGAGGTATTAATATTAGTTCTGGTGGAAGTGGGAATGTTACACCTATGTTCAGCGATGGTTTTGAGAGTTACACTTCAGGGGCCAATCTTAATGGCGAGGGATACGGGGGTTTTGTATGGAACGGAGACGGTTATGGCTCTCAGCCAGTAGTCGATACCTATGCCTATTCTGGAAACAAGTCCCTTGAATTTTCATATCCTTCTTCTCCTGAAGGAGGAGATAGCTGGAGGCAGGAGGGATTTTCGTTAGCTCAAAATGCAATATCTGCCCCTAAGGAAGTGTGGATAGATTATTGGGAAAGGATTCCTAGCAATTTTGTCCATAGAGACGAATCTGCAGTTTTTATAAATACTACCGGATCAATCACTGCAGGCTCAACTAGACTGACGCTAAATCAACCTCTACTTGATGGTACTCTTGTAAACGGAGTTCCTGCAGCTCAGCTTTGGGAGATTAAAAGCATGACAGGGGCCGGTGCATCAGGAGGTGATTTGACTTACGATCCTATCTTTACATATATAAACTCCACGACAGCAAATCTTGAAACGCCTGCAAATACTACAGTGACTAATGCAAGAGTTCTCATTAAAAACCAGCCAAATTACGGGACATCCAACGATAAATTTTTCTTCCTTTGGGCCAATACGTATTCCAATGTCGGGACTGATGTCCAGGTGGGTTTGGAGTATGAACCTTCCGGCAGCTATATGAATGCCCCAAAAATGCTTGGGCTGGGATATGAATATCCGGGCACTCTAATCAGAGACTCCTCCACAGGAATGTATCAGGCGCCATACTTATTCAATTCAACAGATTACGGAAAGTGGATACACATACAAATGTATGCACGTGTGGGAAATAGTACAGACACCGGTATTTGGGAAGGATGGGTAAATGGCGTACTCAAATGGCGTTCCGGGAATTTTTCCATTTATTACCCTGGTGGGAATAATTACTTCCTAAATGGATATATTATGGGGTGGGCTAATTCTGGATTTAGCAATGAAACAAATTTTTATATAGATAATTTTAAGATTTATGACCAAAATCCCGGATGGATCTAATCAACAAATCTCTAAAATCCTTTCTATCGCTAAAAATTTAAAGATGTCTAATCTTGAATTAAAAAACAAAACTTTATAATAGCGTTTTCCTTTGTTTGGTCAATGGCACAAGCAGTACAACAACAAAATTCTCAGGCGGCACAGCCCGCGCAGAATGTTCAGCAGCCTGCAGCGACACAACAGCAAGTGCAAACTCAACCTGCAGCGCAGCCGACACAAGCGCAAACAGTTATGCCTGCTAAAAAATCTGTTTTCAAGAAATGGTGGTTTTGGCTTATAATTCTTCTTGCAATAGCAATAATCGGCTTTGGCGGTTGGTATTTCTTCCTGAGATAGTTAAAAATTTAAAAAGTTCTTTTTCATTTATATTGGATGAGGCCTAAATTTCATAGAAAAGTTCTTAGCAACGGACTTACCCTACTGTTTGAAAAGCGCGATACGCCCGTCGTCAGCGTCGCATTTGCAGTGAGGTGCGGAGGGATTAATGAGTCTTTGAATGAGAAAGGAATATCTCATTTCATAGAACACATGCTTTACAAAGGCACGACAACAAGAACGGCTCATCAGATTGCAGAAGAAATTGAAAAGCGCGGCGGAGATTTAAACGGATTCACCGATGAAGCAGTCACGGCCTATTGGTGCAAGATGCCAAGCAAACATCTTAATGTTGCGCTTGATGTTCTTTCCGACATGGTGAAGAATCCTTTGTTTGACGCACAGGAGATGGAAAAGGAGAAGAGAGTTATCATAGAAGAGATAAAAATGCGCAGAGACAATCCACAGACTTTTGTTGCAGACACTATCCATAGCTTTTTGTACAAAAATCCGTTCGGATTTCATCTTGCGGGCAGCGAGAAAACGCTTTCCGATATGACACGCGAAAAAGTTCTTGAAAGGTTCAGAGATGTTTATCAGCCAAAGAATATGATTCTTTGTGTCGTGGGGAATGCAGACTTTGATTCCATTGTAAAATTTGCCGAGAAGAATTTCACTGAAAAAAATAGCACCGCCAAAATTCCTACATATAAAATTGAAAAAAAAGATTCTTCAGGAATCCAAAAAAGAAGAGGTATTGATCAGGCGAATCTTATCCTGGCCCACCACATTCCTATAGCAGAAGACAAAAGAAGCTATGCCGGATTTGTGCTTAATGTTTTGCTTGCAGGAGGAATGTCTTCGAGACTTTTCAGGGAGATAAGAGAGAAAAGGAATCTCGCTTATGCAGTCAAGGGGATAATTGACGTGAGCAAGGAATTTGCATACAGCATGATTTATGTCGGAACAAATAAAGAAAATGTTCCTAAGGTCAAAGACTTGATATTGGATGAATATAAGAAGGTTTCAGAGGGCCTGTCTGAGAAAGAGCTTGCGCAAGTCAAGGACCAAGTAATAGGGAATTTTCAGATTTCTACTGAGGACTCCCAGGTGCAGCTCGCGAACCTTCTTATGAATGAGATAAATGGAAATGCCAAGGAACTTTATGAATTTGAAAAACACATCAGGGCCGTGAAGCTCAAGGATGTACAAAAACTCGCTGCGGAAGTTAAGGGAAAGGATTATAGTTTCTTCGCGCTGGTTCCGGAATGAGAACTTTTGTTGCAATCCATATTCCTGAAAACATAAAGAAGGAAATTATCAAGATTCAGAAAAGACTTCCCTCTTTTGAAGGCAGGCTCACAAGTCCTGAAAACATGCATCTTACACTTAAATTCCTTGGAGAAGTGGATGAGAAAATTCTTATAGAAATTAAAAGGAGATTGAAAGAAATCGACTTTAGGGATTTTGGAACTGAGATAAAATCAATAGGGATTTTTGACAATTCAAAATCCAGAAAATACTCCAGAAAAATAATTGTTTGGCTGCATTTGACGAATTGTAATGGTTTGCAGCGTGAAATTGATAGGAAACTTTTAGGCATTTTCTCCCGAGAAAAAAGATTCATGTCTCATCTCACAATCGCACGCATAAGACGATTGAAGAATAAAAAAAGATTTCTTGGAGAACTGAATAAGATAAAAATTCCCCTTTTGAAATTTCGCGTGAAAAATTTTTGCCTTGAGAAATCAGAACTTTCTTCTGGCGGGCCGGTTTATACAACATTGGAAAAATACAATTTAGGATAATTATTTTTTCTTGGCCCTATATTTATGGTTGATTATCTTTATGAAAGAATCTGTTTTTTTCCCGAGGATTTCACGAAGCTCTCCTTCTGGGGCATTTATTACATCGTGAATCGTTTTGAATTTTTTCAAAAGCTTTCTTGCCGTCTTAGGGCCCACTCCCGGAAATCCCTCTAATATGAATTGTGTTCTTTCAGAGGCATTGAGACTTTTTTTCGTCACGTTAAGAGGCATTTCCCTTTTTTCCTTACGCGCAAGGACCCCGACAAATTTCGCAGTGTCTTTGTAGTCTTTTGTGAAAATTATAGGGACCTTGTAATTAAGAACTATTGAAAGAAGAAATCCTCTGATTGAGTTTGGATGCATGCCTACTTCACTAGAATCGTTGTAAAGTTCTTGCTCGTCTATGCCTTCTATCAAAAGGAGCCGATTTTGATACTGCTGAATTTCTTCAAGCTGCCGCAAAAGCCTTCGGTTTTTCATGGAAGTTATAAAATCAAAAACGGTCTTTCTTTCAATAGCGGTCCCATTAACAAGATAATCTGCGACCTTAAGCTCTTTGAATTCTACTTCCAACCCAAGAGAGACCATTTCAGAAATCACGAGGGAATTTCTTTCTCTGTAATCAATCACAACTTTGGATTTTTGTTTCGTGGCCGAAGATGTTCGCGATTTTTGCTTGGAAAAAATGTCAAAGATTTGTTTCATTAAAGTTAGGGGAGTTTTGGGTTTAAAAGTGTTGTCAGTCTAATCTTCTTTGAATATCTTTTGTGCTGAATCTTCCATTTGACAAGTCTTCTTTGATATTTTTTATTGCGGAATGCATCCTTTTTTCTTTTGCACGCGACGCGTAAAAATGCACCTCATCTCTTGTGTTTTTTGTGATTAGCATTATGAGTCTTCCTTCCTGAAGGCGCGCAGTTCTTCCCGCTCTTTGGATTGCACGAATTGCGCTTGGGACAGGCTCATAAAAAATCACTTCATTTACTTCAGGAATGTCTAGACCTTCTTCGCCGATTGAGGTTGCGCAAAGCACATTTATCTTTCCTTCCGCGAAATTATTTATTACAGACTTTTGTTCCTTTTGGCTCAATCCGGTAGTCTCTTCGATGCCTTTTCGCTTTCCGACTCCTAATGTTGTCTTTTTAGTTTGGCCGACGAAAACTTTTGCACGCACACCTTTTATCTCATTAAGCTTTCTCGAAATCAATCTTGCGGTGTCGCGGAACTGGGAGAAGACAATTATTTTTGAATTGGGGTTTTTTTCATATTCTTCCTGAACAACTTCTATTAACTTTTCAAGCTTGGGATGTTCTATTCCTCTTGCAATAAGTTCATTTGAGAGCGTAAATGCCTTGTTGAATGCGGGCTTTGCTACCAGCCTCGTTATTCCTCGGTTCTTTTTTGATGCTGCCTGCTTGAACAATTCTCTAAGATATTTGTTTAAGCTTTCCTGCGTCTGAGTTTCAAGAAGTTCCAAGGCATGCTGGATTCTTATAGCCTGCGCGCACGCGCTCGTAGCAAGAAGCGTGTTGAAATTTTTGTGGCCTCTTGAAATGCTGGCCATGATTTTTTTCTGAAGCCTTATTAGGTTACCTTTCGACGGCGCCTCCCAAAGGAATTTTCTTGCCTTAAGCTCTTCAGTGTATTCTATAAACAGCGAGCGAAGAGCATTTTTTATTTCAATAAATTTCTCCGGAAGCTCGACATAAATTTTCTTGAACGTCAGTTCCTGCACGTAAGGGGACACTTCTTCGTGCTCGCGCGTTCTGAGTTCTACGGCTTCTATCGAAAGATTTTTGCAGATTTCTTTTATCTTTTTCTCTTCGCTTCCCGGCGATGCTGTCATGCCGAGAATTCGGGGGTTCTCTGCTTGTTCTTTGTATTTTTGGGCAACATAATTGTAATCATAATTTTTTATGCATCTGTGCGCCTCGTCTTCAACCAGAAGGCAAACTTCCGAAAGGTCATAAAGGCCGTTTTTCAAATCATTTGCGACGCATTGAGGAGTTGAGAAAATTATGTCTGCAGTCTGCCAGATTTTTTTTCTTTTGCTTGCCGAAACGCTTCCTGTAAAAAGTTCCAGGCTCCCAAAAAGCTCTGTAAGATTCTTTTTGAAATATTCGAGATGCTGCTCTGCGAGAGGCTTTGTCGGCGCAAGGAAAACGACTTTTTGCCCGGGAAAGGCCTTCATGCGTTCAACAGAAAGCATCAGCGCAATCAGAGTTTTTCCGAGGCCAGTAGGCAATACAACAAGGCAATTTTTCTTAATACATGTATTGAAAATGCTTTCCTGATATTCTCTTGGTTTTACGCCTGTGAGAAAATTGAAATTGAATTCCATCATAAAATAAACTTAAGGCAGATTATAAAGATTATTGATGTGTTTTAATAATAAATCTTTAAGAAGGCCATCTTCTTTATGAATAAATGAAAAAATTAGGGGTGATTTACATTCTTATTTTCACGATTCTCGTTTTTGGAATTGTCCTTGTTTCTTCCGGGAGGTTTGACTTCAACAATGACGGGGTCACGAACATTACAGATTTGCAAAATCTCGCAGCACACTTCGAAGGAAAAACCGCGTACAATTCAAGCTTTGATTTGAATAATAACTCGCGCGTGGACTTGTTTGATATTGTGAGCTTGGCTAGGCGGGTTAATATAAGTAGTGAAAGTTTCAGTAATGAGAGTGGTAACGTGACTCCTTATTTTGAGGATGGTTTTGAAAATTATTCTGTGGGTGATACGCTTTCAACATCAGTTTCTCCGAATGGCTTTAGTTGGGGGACTAATGGATATGGCAATTATGTTCCTGTAAGCAGTAATTTTTCTCATTCAGGAAACAAGTCTCTTAGGTTTTCTTATCCCGGTGTGCCTTCTGGAAGCGACGGACAAAGACAAGAAGGATTCCAGCTTGTGCAAAATGCGAGCTCTGCTCCTACAGAGGTATGGCTAGACTGGTGGGTTTATTTTCCCTCAAATTTCGTATGGAGATATAATGAAACACCTGGCAATAATAATAAATTAATGGTTTTGTGGGCCCAGAGTTACAGTGTTTCCACTGATCTTCTAAGTGATCTCGAATACCAATCATTTGTAGGAATACCCACAGCCAGGGCCCATATTACACTGAGAAGCAATCCTCTTGGAGAACCTGATATTTATGGGTCGGGGGATGCGAATGCAGATCTAGGCATAATTTTCAATTCATCAGAGGAAATTGCTGGTACGTGGAATCACATTCAGTATCATTTAAGGGCAGGAAAAAGTGATTTTTCAGATAATGGCACATTCCAGGTTTGGTTAAATGGAAACAAAATAGTACAAAGCTATGCGGACTATCCTATCTATACCGCAGAGCCCCCGGCAAATAACTTCTGGATGAATGGATACATAATGGGTTGGGCGAATAGTGGATTCACGAATGTGACAAGTTTCTATATTGATGATTTCAAAGTTTACATGCAGGATCCAAACTGGGGATATTCGTGAGTTATAAATATTATTAAGGTTTTTGATACTATATAACCCAAGAACGACTGCGCAGGAGACGAGTGCCGGCCCGATTATCAAGACTCTACTTACAGGATATAGGGTTGAAACTCTAAATGTTTTATTGTTAAATTAGGAAAAGCGCGTAGCCGAGCCCTATGAGGGTGACTGCCGCAAGGAAACTCCACATTATTATGCTTCCGAAGAATATTTTGTTCCCATCAAGGTCAGAAAATGGAAGAATGCTAAAGAAGGCCAAGTAAAGATTCAGCCGTGCGAATTCTGAAAATCCAATCAAATAACCTGCGACCGCGAATACGAGGTTCGCGACTACGCCTGCTGCAGCTATAAGTCCTATGTGGTATTCTGTCATCTCTGAAAATGAATAAAGGCCGTGGCGCTTTGCGGCCCGATATATTCTCGGCTTGACATCAAAAACCATAATTGACATCCAGACAAATTTTCCAAGGGAGATTGCGGCGAAAATTATTGGAAAGAAAATCCATGCAGGGAAAGGCTTCTTGAATCTATACTGGGGCTTGAATCCCCATCTTTCCATATTCCAAAAATCCATCTCTATTTCAGATTCCAGATAGAATGCCATCATCTTTTTCGCAATCACGTTTATGGTGAGGACAAGAAAAACTGCCAAGAGTGTATAAAGGAATGTACTTATGCCATTGAAGAGCCCGATAAGTGCTGCCAGAACGACTGTCGACGCGATGAAAACCCGAATTTCTCTTGATTTTAACATGCTTTAGTTAGAATCTGATTTCTTATAAATTTTTGTGTGGTGCGGACGTTAAATTCAGAAGTTGCAAAAAAGTATGGAAAAGTATTTAAACAATATCGGATAAGATTTTACATGAGAGTAAAAAAGGTAACAGAGATTTTGGGCTCGAAAGTTTATACAGATTCTGGCGATTTTTTCGGAGAAGTTGAAGAGGCGAATCTCCTTGAGAATAAGATTGACGGCTGGAGGATAAAGGTCGGCGGCCCCGTGATGAGTTTGATAGGGGGGGCGCGCGGAGTTATAATTCCTCACCAGTTTGTGAAGGCAATAAGCGACATAGTCATAATCAGCAAGGCGGCTTTGCCAAGCGGAGATCTTTCTATGGAAGAAGAGCTGCCTGAAGGATTGGTTTAATTCTATAAATCTTTAAAAAATCCTTTTTGTTCTTTAATTAATGAAAAAACGGATGATTTATGCTTTAATCTCTGTGTTTATTATTGCAGGGATTATTTTTGTCTCCTCAATTAATTTGGATTTGAATCATGATGGGATAATTAATATAACCGATTTACAACTTCTTGCCTCACATTTTCAAGGAAAAGCAGCCTACAATTCAACTTTTGATTTGAATGGCAACGGGAAAGTAGATTTGTATGACCTTGTTTCGGCTGCACGTCAAATTGATATTAACGGAAGTGGGGATGTGACGCCTTACTTTGAAGACTCGTTCGAGACGGGAGATTTTTCTCATACGGAGAATGGCTTTACATGGAACAGCATCCACACAAATGTGAACATAAACTCTAACCCCCTATACTCACACTCTGGTACACACTCAATGGCCTTCACATACCCTGGAGTGCCCCCTGGATCAGACAATCAGGCCCAGCAAGGATTTGAAATTGCTCAAAATGCTTCTTCATCTCCAAAAGAAATTTGGATGGAGTGGTATCTAATGTTCCCTAATAATTACGTTTATAGATCTAATGAAAGCCCAGATAATAACAAGTTTTTTTATGTATGGGCTGAACAATATAGCGCTCCAACAGATGCTATGGCGGGTCTTGAATATGAAAGTAGTGTAGGAGGCAATATTACTCCGCACCTTGTCATTCATGGGACAAATAGTAATGGGGAGACAAGTCAACAGGCCTCTGTAGATAATGCAGCAGGTACTTTTGAGGCAAATCCTTTTTTTGATCCCCTAACTGTTCCTGACACCTGGGTGCATATACAAGTGCATCTGCGTCTAGGAAATAACAGCACAGATAACGGGACCCTAGAAATATGGTTTGACGGAGTCCCAAAAGTGAGAATAACTGATTATATGATTTATCCCTATTCGTCTCCTGTTGTTAATTATCTCCGCAACGGCTATCTTATGGGCTGGGCAAATGCAGGCTTTACAAATGATACAACCTTCTATATAGATGACTTCAAATTTTATACAAAAGACCCCTACTGGAATTTGAGTTGATAGAACACAAAAGAATTTAAATAGTATAAATCTGATTAAATAATAGAGTAAAATGGCCGAGACAATATTACAAAACTGGATTTTCTCGCAGTTCGCGCTGCCGTTTCTTCTGATATTTTTCCTCGCGTTCGGGCTTTTGGAAAAGACAAAGCTTTTTGGAGAAGATAAGAAGCAGCTTAATGCAGGGGTTGCATTTGTAATCGGCCTGATTTTTGTGAGCGCGATTTATCCTAAGATTGTCGTCGGAAATCTTATTTTATTCTTCACCATTGCGATAGTTGTTTTGTTCGTAGCGCTTTTGCTTTGGGGATTTGTAGCCGGAGGAGAAGTCAAGGTGCCTGACAAACTTAAGATTCCCGTATTCATTCTCATAGGAATCGCGGTGTTTGCAGCGCTTCTCTGGGCCCTTGGGGTTCCGGGCGGATTTTTCAAGAGCGCATTTGATTTTATCTTCCAGTCAAGCTGGAGCGGAAGCTTCTGGACTAATGCGATTTTTGTCATTGTTATAATCGGTGCAGTGATTGCCGTTCTTGTCGGCGGAAAGAAAGCGAAGGGCTAGTTATAAAAGTATATTCTGCAAATACATATTAGAAATATGCAATTTGCCCAGCACTTTGCCCTTAACCCCGAAACATATTTAAATTATCTTTGTCCCCTAGTAGAATGATTAGTGGGATATTCTTGCAGTCGTATAGCTTTTATGGGGGAAGCATCAGCACGTTTTTTTATCAGCTTCAGAGTCTCGGATTTTTTGATTACATTCTTCCATTCCTTATAATCTTCGGAATAGTTTTTGGCGTAATGAGCAGGATAAAACTCTTTGGAGAAAACAAACCAACGTATGCAATTATCTCTATTGCTGTTGCTCTTCTTGCGCTCCAGTTCGGATTCGTTTCACAATTTTTCGCGGCAATCTTTCCTGAGCTGGGAGTTTGGCTTTCGGTTTTGCTTGTAGCGTTCATAATACTTGGAATTGTAAATGTAAACAGGAAATGGAACAAGGCAGTTATGGCACTTTCTGGAGTAGTCGTTTTGGTTATCGTACTTGTGAAAAGCTTCGGCCAAACATGGTACAATTTCGGATATTGGCTCCCTTATAATTGGAATTGGGGGGTTACAATTGCAATAATCGCTGTGTTGATAGGCCTCGGGATTATGATTGGAGGTCCTTCTAAAGAGAGATCCAAAAAGTCTAATATGTTTAAGAATCTTCTTGAAAGCATGCCTTATGAAAACGATTAAATTATTTCTTCCTAGAACTCTTTTTCTCAGCTGATTTGTGGACCACTGTTGTTGTCTTTTTTATTCTTTGAACAGGTGTCGTATGCGCGTGATGCTTCCGTTCCTCATGGTCCAGTGCAGTGTTCACTATTTTTCCGAATGAATCCTGCATCATTCCCATCTCTTTTTTTATTGAATCGATGTTTGTCCCATACGCACCTATTTTTTCAAGTATGGCGTTCTGGAGCTTGTCTATAGTCGACTCAATTCTTTTCAGCCGATCAGAGAAATTTTCTATTTTCGACTGTATGAGGGTGCTTATTTCAGACAGGTCATCAACACTTTTTTGAATCGGCTTTGATTTTTCTGAAAAAACCTGTTCTGAGATTTCAATCATTGTATCGCTGTCAATTCCACCGGAAGTGTCTTCTGTAGGGGCATATCCGTAGTCTTGATAGTCTTGTTGGGGATAATAGGTTTGGTCTTGTTCTGGTTCTTGTGGCTCTGGCGTGTAATAGTTTTCTTGTTCTCGTGTCGAGGGAGCGTAATAATTTTTAGGGGTTTGTCCTGGATGGGGAACAGGAATATTTTCTTGTTCGCTTGTAGCGCCAGAGCTTTGGCTCCCATCCTCTTCTGAAGCTTCTTTTGTCATTCTTCCAAATGACCTCTGAGCTGCAGGAGGGATGTTTTCGTAAGCAGGCGGGGGAGTTAGGTCCTCATTTGAAAGGTCTGCGCCGCCTCCTTCATAAGTTTGGCTGTTTTGAATTGGCTTTGGGGCAGGCATTATAGAAGGTTCCATCTCTATGCCTTGTTGCTCCGAAGAAACCGCGTTTTTTATTTTAGCCTGGTTCAATGCGTCATTGATTTGTTTGGGCGGAACCCCTTGTTCACGCAGTGTACTGATAATCCTGCTATCTTGCATCCCTTGATTTTTCAAGTCTGTGACCTGATCTAAAACACCCATTTTAATTTAAACCATCAAGCTTTTAATTTTTTTAAATCTTTTTTCCTGATGAAATCTAGCGGCTGGAACATCTTCGCCTGCTTTGCGAGTATCTCTAAGTCTTCCTTCCGTGCGAATTTTGGAAATTCGTCTGAAGCGTCCTCAATGAATGAAAGCATTTTTTCCATGTTGCGCTTCATTATTTCCATGTTTTTCTTTATCTCTGTTATGTCTGAATTCATTTTTTCTTTTGTTTCAATGAGGTTTTGTCCTATAAGCAAGAGTCTGTCGCGCATTACATTCTGCCGCTCTTCTAAATCGCTCATTCTCGAAGACATGTCAGAGAAAATCTGGTTTGAATAGTTGACGCCTGCATTTTTGTCCGCCATGAAATCTAGAGGTTAGTGCGGTTTAAATTGTTTGTGTTTATTCAGCGCATAAAAATTATTAAACTAATCTTTCCTTTTCGGATTATGGCCTTGACGGACGAGATAAACAAGCCGCTGTATTCTCATGAGGTGAAACGAGAGGGTGGAGAAGACATTCTTTACATAAACTATCTTGGAGCACCCTTCGTGCCGAATCTTGCCGACTCTCACGATGTTATGGAAAGAACGATAGACGTCCTTATCGAGAACCCCAACGTCTCAAGAATTATTTTTGAACAGCAGAAAAACTACAATTATGATTTTCAAGAGACCTCAATGCTTGTCGAGGTTGCACAGTTTTACGTATACCTGATGAGGCAGGAGAAGATTCTTTCAAGGGAAAAGTTGGCTTCAAGGTATGAACAGTTTTTTGCGCGGAGGTACAATGAGATGTTCAATTTTATCAGTACCCTCAGACGAGACCCTATCGGAGCCTATTTCGAACTGCAAAGATCAATAATCAAGGCGCGAATTTTTTTGGAAAAATCTGCTATGGATACACGGGCCGACCAGTCAAATTACATCGGACTTCTTGAAAGGATTTTCGGGCTTATGGGGAAACTGAAACTGATTCAGGCCGCAGCACCTTATTTAGATTCTTATCAAACAGGCGATAGGGGAATTTACGGAAGAATTTTCAAGGTCGACATAATTCCTAACTTCACATTCACGCGACTTGTTTCAGATTTGCCTGATGATGCCGAGATTATAGACCAATACAATATCTCAGGAGAAGATTATGATACAAGCCTTGTCACAATATTGAAAAGGAAACAGGATTCCAAGCCGACATATCATCTTGTTCCGCCCGAAAATATTTTGGATGAAAATCAAGGAATGCTTCTGAATCTCGCGCGAGGAGTGCTGATTGAACACCAGCCAAAGGCAGAAGAATTTACTGACACTGAAAGGACGAGGCAAGTTTTTTTCAATGTTTCGAGGGATTTGCTTTCTGATTTGGCCCAGAGTAAAGGCGTGAAGCTTAGTTACGCCGATTTGAACAAACTTGCGACGATTCTTGTTCGACATACTATAGGATTCGGATTGATTGAGGTTCTTCTGCAAGATAAAAGATTGCAGGACATTTCACTTAATGCGCCGATTCCTCAAGTTCCTGTTTTTGTTCGACATCAGGACTACGATGAATGTCTTTCAAACATCCTTCCCAGCCAGGAAGATATTGATTCATGGGCTGCGAAGTTCAGGCTGATTTCTGGGCGGCCTCTTGATGAAGCGAATCCGATTCTTGACACCCAACTTGAAATCGGAAAACTTCGGGCTAGAATAGCAATCATACAGAATCCTCTGAGCCCAAACGGGCTTGCATATGCAATCAGAAGACATCGTGAAGAGCCATGGACATTTCCCCTGTTCATTCAAAACAAGATGATGGATTCCTTGGCTGCGGGAACTTTAAGTTTTCTTGTTGACGGGAGCAGAACAATGTTGCTTGCAGGAACTAGAAGCTCTGGAAAGACTTCTTTGCTCGGAAGCCTTATGCTGGAGATAATTCCAAAGTATAGGATAATCGTCATCGAAGACACACTTGAACTTCCTGTAGAATCTTTGAGAAAATTGAAGTACGATATCCTGAGAATGAAAGTTCGTTCCGCGCTTCTGAAGACGACGACAGAAGTCTCAGCTGACGATGGAATAAGAACGAGTTTGCGTTTGGGCGATTCCAGCCTGATTATCGGTGAAGTGAGGAGCACTGAGGCGCGGGCCTTGTATGAAGCTATGAGGGTTGGGGCGCTGGCCAATGTCGTCGCCGGAACAATTCACGGCGCTTCGCCTTACGCGGTTTTTGACCGTGTTGTTAATGACCTCGGAGTTCCTGCAACGAGCTTCAAGGCGACAGACATAATCACAGTTTCGAATCCAGTAAAAAGTCCTGACGGCCTGCATGAATCTAAGAGACTTGTAAGAATTTCGGAAGTTAGAAAGCACTGGAAGAAGGACCCTCTCGAGGAGAAAGGATTCGTGGATTTATTCAAGTATGATATCATGAACGACAAGCTTGTGCCTACTGACGATTTGATTAATGGAGACAGCGAAGTCATAAAGGCAGTGGCCGCGAACGTGAAGGGCTGGGCAGGAGACTGGGACGCCGTCTGGGACAATATAACACTGAGAGCAAAAATAAACCAGGCACTTGTTGACACAGCATTGAGGTCTAAAAAGTCCGGAATTCTTGAAGCAGATTTTTCGGTGGCCTCTAATCATGCTTTCCATAGAATCTCTGACGAGGTCAGGCAGGAAATTGGATTGCCCATGAGCGACAGAGTTTTTCCGGCGTGGCAGGAGTGGCTGAATCAGGAAGTTAAGAAAAGGAAGCTTTAACCCCCAAAATTTATTAACCCGAAATTTTTATTTCGTTAAGGTGTTAAAATGAAAAACTTTTGGAGGTGGGTGATTGGCCTTGTTACATTAGGGCTTGTTGTTTATCTTTTAACGAAAGTTGATTTTGCGGAAGTTTGGAGGCTGGTTGTTCAGTCTGATCATTGGTATTTTCTTTTGGCGTTTGTTCTCTACGGATTAAGCATAGTCATCCTGACATGGCGCTTCAAATATTTTCTAGATCCTGTGACGAAATCGAGTTTTTTCTTTCTCTTAAAAAATTCGGTCATGGGTTTTTTCATAGGGACGATAACGCCTGCTACACAGATGGGAGGAGATCCTGTACGCGCCCATTACATCGGAAAAGAATATGGCATCAAAAGGTCGACGATTTTCGGAGTCGTTATGGCCGACAGATTCTATCATGCACTGGTATCTTTCTTTTTCGTGCTTCTCTCGGCATTCTTCGCGTTCACGTTTTTGCCTTTGTCGCATGATCTGAAACTGCTATTTCAAGGAATATTCTTTCTAATCATTTTCCTTACTGCCGCGTTTTTCGTAGGAAGATTTTTGCATAAAAAGTATGATCTTTCCAAATGGTTTGGGAAGCTGATGCCTTTCCTTAGGAAAAAGAAGGTCCGGCGCAAGAAGCCGAAAAAGTGGAAGAAAATTTTCCTTGAGCACTTTGGGAACTTCAGCGAAATTTTCAAGAAAGAGCTTTTCGACAGAAAGCTTGCCACAGTTGGAATCACTTTCTCCTTAGTGTATTGGATTCTTGATATCCTTGTCTCTTATGTTCTGTTCTTTGCATTCGGCACCCATGTAAGTTTCTTTTTGGTGATGCTTGTTTTCAATGCAGGAATTCTTATTGGAGAGTTTTCGCCTACGCCAGGGGGTGTCGGACTGATTGAAGGCGGGATGTTTTTCCTTTATTCTATTGCAGGAATTAGCACGGCTCTTGCGCTTGCAGTTGCACTTCTGTCAAGAATAATATTCTATTTCTACTCGTTGGTTCTTGGCGGTTGGAGCCTTGTAAATCTTGAGAAGAATGTTGGTCCCTGATTCTAAAAACAAAATTTATTAACTAACTTTGTCTTTGTTGTTTATTAAAAAGGTGACAAATGGCCATAAAAAGACGAAATGTGGATGATATTCTGCGCGAATACGGGGCGAAGCTGGATTCTGAGATAAATACATCGGATGAAGGCGCGGCGGGCA
>CAYXWJ010000001.1:0-28142 GCA_964468775.1 Candidatus Woesearchaeota archaeon | reverse complement strand
ACTTGGTAAAAGAATGTCGTGAGGCTTCAGCTCAAGAATCTGGTCTTCTGAAACAAGCTCCCTGCCATCAACATCATGAAGATACCCAATCTCCCTAAGTTTTTCGACAGAGACTCCTGCCTCCCGGGGCCTGAACGCAACAAGCGGCATCTCGGTAGCATCAAATCTTATCGTCCCGTCTTTGTTAACCTGCAAATCATATGCTGCCCTCAAAATTCCTTTGGAGAGATGTTCCGGCGCATGGCTTTCAGAGCTGGTTCCGCGAACGCCCTTTATCAAAGGAGGGAGTTCTCCGTTGGAAAAACCAATCTTCTCTCGGGCCTTGTCAAAGAAATGTTTTATGTCAATCTGCCTGAAATAATGGTCCTGCAAATTATCATGAATGTTGCATTTGTCGACAGATGCAGTGCCGCATTCCCTGCAATAAAACATCTTGTCCGTTTTTTCCCCGCAAACCTCACATGTCGGATAGACAGTCTCAATGTTACAGGTCTTGCAGAACCTTATAGGAAAGTCGCTTTTCACGTAGCCAACATCATAAGCGGCCTGAAAACTTCTGAGCCGACCGCCTTCATTCCCCACCGGAAAAAGAACATTCGGGCTTCCAGTAAGTTTTCTTAACTTCGCCTTCTCCGGGCGGCCCATTCTCGAGCCAATAAACTCTCCTGCCTTGTCCCTTATTTCAAATTCTGAAACGGCGTCAACAGTTTCAAGGATTTTCTCTCCCTCGCTTTTCTCTTTTTCACCTTCCGGTATTGGCAGCGAGAAAATTTTTTCCATAGTCTCTTTAATATTATCCAATGCCCCCTCATTTTTCAAGGAGAATTCTGCACCGTCATTCAACTTGCTGAAATCTAGGCCGAGATTTGCAAAAAATGCCTTCGTATTTTTTCTTTTCACGACAACATGTTCCGTCGTGACTTCATGTTCCAACCCAAGAAGCTCAAGTGCGCGCTTCCCTGAAGAAAATTTTTCCTGAACAGATTTGTAATAAGGCAAAACAATTCGCCCCTCTTTAATCTCCGCATGCTTCAGCCAATCCAGCAACCCTAAAAATTGCTCTTTCGAAATTTGGTTCCAATAAAAAATGAATTCAGGATGCAGGGAGACTTTCTCGCCCCTTGAAATTTCCACGGCCTTTTCAAAATCAATATCAAACACATCAGAAAGACTTTTTTCAAGTTCCGGATTTTTCTCCCGTAATTCAAGCCCCCAAATCTCCTCGACGTATCCTGGCTTTATGAGCTTCGCATTTCTGTTCGCAAGGTCGCTGAAAGGGAAAAGTAAATCTCCAAAATAAATTATTTCCTCGGTATCAGAATAAAGCTTCCTTGCATCTTCCCGCGCACTTAATTTTCTGACGCTCCCATTGAAAAGTTTTACAATCGGCCCGTCGATAGAATCGTTCGGCGTGACAATGCACCCTTTTGTTGGTTTTTCTATTTTAAGCTGCGTTCCTGTCGCTATGAATCTGTCCGAAATTTCCATTGTTGCAGGATGGATTGATGTCGCGCTGAACCCTGAATTCCTCCCTCTGCCATATCTGAACCTGAATGCTCCAGGCCGAGAAGGATGCCCAAAAACAGGTCTTCCCGCAACGAGGTCATTTATGTATGTCGGAGAATCATCAGTCTTCCCTTTGTCTCTCTTTTCGTGAAGTTTTATGTACTCGTCAATGAAATCAAATCCTGTAGACTTTAATCCATGCTTCTTCATGCTGCCCAACAAACGAAAACCTTTTGCTGCCTTCTGCGCAAGACCTTCTGAAAAAATCAGGCACATCCCTCCCCGGATATAATCCGTCCCGACGCGCTCAAGATTTTTGTAATTAGAAACCTCTATCGTGCTAGTAGGGTCTCCGTCAATTTGTATAGGAAGATTTTGCGCCAGAAAAGTAATCTCTTCTTGCGTCGGCATATACTGAAGATTGGTAATCCGGTCGTGATAATCCTGGTTCTCAATAACATACCTTTGAACTTCTTCCTCGGAAGGGTCGTACTTTGCATAGCCAAACAATTCTCTAAGATAATCGATGAGCATTAGGACAAGGCAACTTGCGGTCGTTCCTGCGCTTCTTATCGGCCCTGAAAAAGATGCAACAAAATAATCCTTCCCTTCTTTTGTTTTTGCAAGCTTCAATCCTGTAAAGCCTTCGATGGGACTCGAGACAACACCAAGAGTAGTGTATGCGAAGCCAATCCGGACTCCTGCTTCAATCGCCTCCAGCAGCGAGGAGAATTTGCAATATTTTTGTTTCGCGACCTCCTCTGCAATCTTGAAAGAGACCATAGGGTCAAGCTTTCCGTAATCTTTTTCAAACTCGAGAATTCTTTCTGTAATTCCTGAATTTTCCATCTGAGGATAAAGTGTAGAAATGAGCCCCACAACTTTTTCTGCCAGGCTTCTTGCCAAAGGGATTTCAACTTTCACGACAGGGTCAAGGCCTTTTCGCCGGGCGTCCTCTGAAAAAGAATAAACTCTCTTGGTTTGTTTCTCTATTTCATGAAAGTAGTCTGCTGTTTTCATTTTAATATTGCCGAAAAAATCTCCGGATATTTCTCTTTGGCAAACTCTTTCCCCACTGGAGACAGCCTGATAATATCTCTCTTTAATTTTTCTTGAATTTCTTTTTCTGATTCCTTTTGATCTAAACCACCGAGAACCATCTCTGCCTTGACTAAATCCTCTATTTTCTCAAAATGAGCCATAGAATCTGCGTCCGCAAGAATCTGGGCTTCAACTGTTTCGCGAGGGATTTTTTGTGAGGCCCTGTGAGAAAAAACACAATGTTTTACTTCTTTTATCTTCACTTCAGGATAGCCGAGCTCTCTTAGTTTGTTTTCTGCAATTTCTGCACCGATAATATGGTGGTCTTTTTTGACACCCTTCACGATAGTCCCGATATCATGCAACCAGGCAGAGAGAGCCGCCACTTCTTTGTCTGCGTTTAATTTTTCTGCCAGCTCTGCTGAATTTTCTTCTACTGCATTTAGATGTACCATCCATTCCTTGTGCCACCCTAAATTATTTTTCAAGGATTCTTCTTCGACAAACTTCTTTACTTCCTCAAGAATATTTTTTTCCATCATTCGAAATCCAAAACCTTAACGGCCCCTGTTTTAAGATTGAACATCGGCACCTTGCAAAAGTCAGGAGTATTCCCCCGGCGTTTCTGGTTTTCAGTCTCGGCTTCCCAAGTCGAGCATGAAATGATTAAAACGTTGTTGTAATAAGAAATCGCTGATTTGTGGAGATGCCCTGAGACAAAAATATCTGGAACTTTTTTTATGACCAATTCGTCTTTGTCTCCAGGGAAAGTCTGCATAGACGCGAACGTTGGCGCAAGATGCCGGTGCTTCAAAAGATAGGCCATTATTTTGTCCGGCGCGTTTATTGCATCGGCATGAAGCAAGCTCGGAACATTGTTCGCATAAAAAGGGTATGAAAACCCATGGTAGACAAGAACATCAAATCCCGAAAAGTCCTCCTTCGCCCCTATATTCACATAGCTTGGGTTTGGCATCATCACTGCATTGGGCAAGTCATAAATTGGCCACGCATATTTCTCATCAAAAAAAGGCTGAGGCTCCATAAGCCTAACACCATCGTGATTTCCGGGAGAAAAAATAATTTTTATGTCTTGTCTGACGCGGCCAAGAATCTTTGCAATCTGTTTATACTGCTCTTCTATGTCTTCTATCTCAAGGTCTTTCACCTGGTTTGGATAAACGCCCACCCCAGAAACCAAGTCCCCCAAGATAAAAAGGTATTTTATTTTCCTTGCATCCGGATCAGTATTCTCCTCGCTGAGATAATCAATAAATTTGTCAAATTGCTTCCTGAAAAAAAGTTTGCTTCCGAATTGCAGGTCAGAAATGAAGACGGCATGCTCTTCCACAGAAGATTTTTTTCTTGAAGAAACAGAGATATCGGGCAAAACAACATCCTGTGCAAAGAATATTTCCCTATCGCCAAACCCTGTAAAGCCCACGACGGCATCAAGAGGAAGCTCTTCCGCTTTCTGGTAAAGTTCTGGTTTGTTCTGGTTTATCAAAACCCGCACATGGCCCGTGAAATCCTCAACATCAAAAAGAATGTTCCTGTTTTTTGTAGTTCTCTTCTCTGAAATCATTCCAATTATTGAAACTTTCCTTCCTTTTGCCAGCTTATTTATTGAAACAAGATTCTCAAGGTCTGAATGTTCCTGCAAAATATTTTTCATCTCGTCCATCCTGTTCCTGAAAAGGCTGACAAAATTGCCCACAGCAATTTTCTCTTTCGGCCCGGGAGGATTTGAAAGAACCTCAATCGTCGCTTCAGTTTGCTGCCCTTTATTTGTCTGAATTGGCCTTGAAACGCGCGAGACTTCTTTTGAAATCTCTATCTCAAGCCCTAATTTTATCTTGACTTTTTCGAGGCTTCTCTGGTTCTCTTCAGGCAGCGCCAAGAAAAACTCATTGACCTGTTCTTTGTTTTGTTCAAAAAGCGTTTTTGTAATTATCCTCTTCTGGGTGTGGCTTTTTATCTGGTCAAGAATCATCTTCACAGAATCTACATCGTTGGCCTCGCTGAAAAGTTTCAGGGCCTCCGGCTCAATCAGCAGACCTTTATCAATGCAAAACTTTAAAATTTCCTTTGAATCCATTTAATACCCTATAAAATTACTTGTAGGACAAAGATTCTTCAACGATTTTCTTCGCCTTTTCAAGTATATTCTTCGAGATGGCCATTTTTATCTCCCTCATTCGTCCGCCGCGGCCTTTCGAAATCACGCGCACGTTTATTATGCCAAGCATGTCAAATTCCTGGATGATGTCCGAGACTCTTCTCTGTGTAAGAACCTCTGCCTTGTTCTTCGTGCATACTTCCTGGTAATGATTGTAGACGTCCCCTGTGAAAATCGGCCCTTCCTCTTTCTCGTGAAGCTTTATTATGGAATGGAGCACATATTGGAACTGGCGGGGCTCTGTCTTTATCACATCGAGAATCTTGTCCCTTTCTATTTTGGTGTTTGCTTCGTCTATATGTTTTATAAGGATTCTTTTGGAGCCGTCTCTCTCCGCAAGCTCTCCCGCAATCCTCAACAAATCAAGGGCCCTTCGCGCATCCCCGTGCTCGCGGGCAGCAAAAGCAGCGCATTTAGCAATGACTCCCTCTTCCACGACTTCTCCCTTGAATGCTTTTTGAGATCTTCTGTTCAAAATTTCCTGAAGCTGTATCGCATTATAAGGAGGAAAAACAATCTCTTCCTCTGAAAGCGAGCTCCTCACACGAGGGTCAAGGCCATCCAAAAAAGTCAAATCGTTGCTTATTCCCACAACACAAATCTGCGTCTTGGAAAGTTCGGAATTAAGTCTGGTAAGATTATAAAGAAAATCACTTGAAATCTTTTTCACGGCCTGGTCAATTTCATCCAATACAAGAACAAGAAATTGCTTCTCTGAATCTATGATGTCAATAAACTTATTATAAACAGTTTCGGTAGGAAGCCCCGTGTTCGGAACCTCATGGCCAAGCTTCTTTATCAGCTCCGCGAGAATTCTGTATTCCGTGTCAGAAACTTTTTTCAGCTTGCAGTTAAGATACTCTATCCGAAGCTTGAATCCATTGTCTTTCTTTACCCTTTTCAGAAGCTCGTCTCTTACATACAGCACAGAAAGAGTCTTTCCCGTCCCTGTCTTGCCGTAAAGAAAAATGTTGCTCGTCCTTTCTCCCCGAAGAACCGGCGCCAGAATAGAAGCAATCTGTCTTATCTGTGTTTCCCTGTGCGGAATTTCGTCCGGCTTGTAATTCGACTGAAGAATATGTTTGTCCTGAAAAATCCTATTCTGATCAAAAGAATCGAAGATTTCATCAAGGCCCGCCTTCATCTGATTTCGCGAATCCATATTAATCCTCACCCTGCCTTAAACAAAGAGGAAAGTCCAGAGAGACAGACAGGTTCATTTCGTGTGGAAATTTTAAATTAGGCCGAAACATTCTCGGAAAAATTTTCCTTTTCTTTTAAACACTTATAACTACTAAAAAAGAAGGACGCCTCTTTTTCCTATGGAAGTTGACTTTTAACCCCAAAAGATCTTTTTTGATTTACAGTTTCTATTTTATTGAATTTCTTTACTACTTTCTTTTTTATTATCTATTATCCTTTGTTTCTTTATTATTATTATTATTATTATTATTATTATTATTATAGTATAAGTATATAGTATAGTATATAAAAATTTAAAAAATAAAAATAAAAATAAAAAATCGAAAATTCCTTTTTAAATACTTCCATAAGAAATCATAGGGTCAGGGTGTTTCTTCTCAATTCAACCCTTCTTCCGAATAACCATACCACTGGAAAATCTATTTAGTTTCACAGAAAAGTTTATATATTATTTCCTTTTGATTTCCGTATGGCTGATGATAAAAACCCCTTCAATGCAATTCTCGGAAAAATGATAGTTACAAAAGAAGGGAAGAGGCTCGGGTTCGTCAAGGACATCACATTTGAGACGAAATCAGGCGAACTGATAAACCTTGTCGTAAAAGACTCTACTCCTTACACAAGAAACCTAAACCTTGAGAGGACAGGCTCCAAAGAGCTCCTAATACCTTATAGCGCGATAATTGCCATTGGCGATTTCGTAATTGTTTCTGAAGAAGACCTTATCTAATATTTAACCTAAATATTTTTAAATACAATCTCGGTTTAATCTTTATGAATTTTATTGGATTCAATTTCACGAAAGTCTCAGTAGAAAGGTTTAGCTCTATGAGGACAGGGGCCAAAATCCAGACAAATGTGGACATAAAGGATGTGACTCAGGCCAAGGCCGACTTCATGAACTCAAAAGAGAGCATTTTGGAAGTCAAATTCTCCTATAACATTAAATATGATCCAGAGATTGCCGACATTCTGTTCGAGGGCACAATTATTGTTTCTGCCTCCCCAAAAGAATCCAAAGATATCCTCAAGTCCTGGAAAAAGCAAGACCTCCCCGAGGAATTTAAGATGCAGGTCATTAATATTGTGATGAGAAAATCTAGCATAAAGGCGCTTGTCTTTGAAGATGAAATGAATCTTCCTCTGCACTTGCCCATCCCAACATTCAGGAAGCAGGAAAAAGAGAAGCAAGATTAAACTTAAAAAACAACCTTTCTTCTGTTCTCTATGAAAATTTCTAACGAAAAAAGAGAAAAGATTTCAGAGCAGATTTTGGCCCATCTTTTTTCAGAGTCTCCCAAGGCAGTATTCACCTTTCATGTTGCGAGAGAGATTGCCCGCGACGAAGAATTCACCAAAAAACTCCTTCTTTCCCTAAAGAAAAAAGGCCTTGTTGTTGAAATCAAAAAGAATCCCCAAGGGGCCCCTTACCTTAAGAGGTCAAGATGGAAACTCAGCGATGCAGCATACACCGCATACAAAGGAAAACAGCCTAATATATAATAAATCATCTGAAAGTTTTTATATTCTCCAACCATTAATCTCTAATGGATAATATTAAAGACGCCTTCCAAAAAGTGAAGCGAGACATGGAGTTTCTTTATTCTGAGATTAATTCTCTAAGGCGAGAACTTGCAAATACAAAGGAAAATCTTCTTTCAATAACTAGAATATTAGATAAAATTAGTAAGAATAGCCCTCAAACAGGAGCATTAAGAGAAGAAAACAATCCAACACAAGATACTCTAAAAGAGACACTTCCAACACATTCTTCGACAGATAACACCCCCTCAGAGCCCCTAAAGGGGCTAAATATACCTTTTTCCACTGGAAATGAAGGGGTTCCAACAGACAGACAGACAGACAGACAGACAAACCAACAGACAGAAAATGCACACAAAGTCTTTGAAAAAATAGGTGAAAACACAATAGATAGTGCTGCACGGATGCTTGATTCTCTTGATAGTATAAAGAAGGAGATCCGCCTTAAATTTAAAAGACTCACAGACCAGGAGATTCTAGTATTTTCTACAATCTACCAAATAGACGAAGAAACTGGTCCGACGGACTACAAGGCAATCTCCACGAAGCTTAATCTAAGTGAGAGCTCTATAAGGGACTATGTTGGCCGGTTAATCAAAAAAGGGATTCCCGTCGAGAAAAAGAGAATAAACAATAAAACAATCCAGCTCTCAATCTCCCAAAACCTAAAGAAAATTGCCTCTTTACCGACGATATTACAACTAAGAGACTTATAATTAATACTTTTTCTGTTTACCGAATAACTTTTTATAAACAAAACCTCTATTTTTCTCATTTAAAGAGAAAATTATTATCCTCACTTTTTCAAATGTTTCCAAAAACCCTCACTTTTTAGTTTAAATTACCTAAAAATCCATCTAATCCTCCTTTTTTCGGCCTTTTTTCTTTGATTTAACTCTCACTTTTGACTTTTTTAGGAGTAACTCTTTCATATTTTCAGGTATAAACACTCTTTTTTTGCCATTCTGCTCTACAACCTCTTCTATCAAACCATCACTTTTCTGTTTTATCCTGTTTAAATGGCCTCTTATTGTTGATCTCTCCTTACCAACTATTGCAGCTATATCATCATAACTTAATTTCATATCTGAGTTTAAGAGTATCCATATCACTGCCCTTTCAGTTACAGAAAATTGCCCTAAATTTGGTGTTTGAACACCTGTTTGAACACCTGTTTGAACAGCATAAACACCTGTTTGTTTATCAAACACCTGTTTAGGTGTTTTAAACACCCTGTTTGATTTCAAATCATTCATTATAGAAAGAACATTTTTAATTCCTTCAACCTCCTCATTTATCGACGACAAAATGCCTTTTAGATCCTCAATCTCTTTTTTATGCAAATCTTTTTCAGAATTCAGGTGTTTAATCCAAACACCCAGAGAATTAACATCTTTCTTTACAGATTCAAATCCTCTTTTTGTGTCTTCCTTAAGGGCATCTACCTCTTTTTTGCGGCCAAACCATCCAAACATCAATTAATTTATTTTCTTATCTTTAAAAATCTTTGTCTTTTTCGTCTCTGATAAAAACCAGAGACGGCCCTATGAAAATTATTCTCGCCTGAAAAAACAGCACAAAAAATCACTATTTTTTCCTTAAACATAAACGAAAATACAAAAAATAAAGACCAAACAGCCTGTTTAAACACCTTCAAACACCTAAACACCCCCTCTTTCTCTAATCATGAAGGTTACCTAAGTGCACAATTAGCGTCGAAAATTAAAATTAATGGAAAAATTTTCTCCCCCAAGTCCTATCTTCCCATATCTTATCGACGGATAAAACACACCCACAATAAAACTAACTTTACATATTAGAAAAACCGGTTGCTTTCCAGCATTAACAATTCTTATTTTCATTAAAAGGAAAAGATTTATAATGAGAGTTTCATTATGTACTTTGTCAAAAAGGAGGTTTTAACATGGCAAAATTAACAGCATGGCTTGCTACGCTTGTAGGTGTATTATGGCTTTTGACCTTGATCATCGGAAGCGGCTGGTCATTAACGAGCGGCTGGGTTTCTTGGGTAATAGGCCTATCCTTCCTTGTAATTGGTATAGGCAAGCTCACGAGGAACTACGGTAAGAAGAAAAGATAAACCTCCTCTTTTCTTTTTTATTTATTTTTTATATTCTCTCTTATTTTTACACAATTTTCAATAATCTCTTTTTTAACAAAGGTTACCTAAGTGCACAGCGGCGGCCCAAATCAAAAATTAATAGAAAAATTTCTGTGAAAGATTCTAAAAATCCGTTACCATTAACACTAAAAAACCTAAAAAAGCCTGAGAATCGGCCTAAAAACAGGCTTTTTCACAAAAATACTAATTTACACATAAAAACTTCGGACAATCTATATTATCAGTACTCGGTCAAAAATCACTCAATATCTTTCACTTCAATATCAAAAGTTAGTGTTTTCCCAGCCAACGGATGATTCAAATCAAGCTCAACTGCGTCCTTGTCAACTTTCGAGATCCTCACCGGAAACTGCCTTCCGTCCGGAGAATTCATAATAAGGACCATGCCTGGTTTTGGCTCCTGTCCTGGCGGCAGCGCACTTCTAGGAATCTTCTGGACCAATTGTGGATTGATATGCCCATAGCCCTCTTCAGGACTTATTTTAAATTCTTTTTTCTCGCCTTTCTTCATGCCAATCACAGCCTTTTCAAATCCAGGAATGACCTGGCCTTCCCCAATCACAAATTCAAGTGGATGGGAATGGTCTCCATGCTTAGATGAATCAAAAACCTCTCCAGATTCGAGTTTCCCAGTATAATCAAGAGAAATCTTGCTGCCTTTTTCCGCGACTTTTGATTTAGATTCTGATTTTTTGGCCGCCTTTTTCACTGTTTTCTTCTTTGCCATGAAATTACAGAGAAAGTGCACTTTTAAGTTTTCCGATTATAAAAGATGATAAAAGGAAAATTTATAAGCAGGTTCGTATAATCATTTAGGTGAAAACCAAAAGAGGAAAAATAAAAGCTCTGATATTTGATATGGGTGGCGTCTTGGCCGGGGCAAATCATCATGGAAAAATAGAGCCGGTCTCAGACGACATTCACGTGCAGATTTCTAAGGCTCTTGGCATAGGCTTAGACACATGGATAGATGCAATCGATTCCAGCTACGCAAAGTCAATTGAAGGAAAACTTTCTCCCGGAAAGACAAAATCAATAATTTCAAGAAATCTTCACATCCTTCCCCGGACACTTGAAAAAAAAGTTCTTCAAGTTTACAAAAAATTATTCTCTCAAAACAAAAAACTTTATGATTATGCGATTAGGAAGAAAAAAGAGGGCTACAAAATTGCAATACTCTCCGACCAATGGCCTTTCTCGAAAAAAGCATTATTCCTGCCAAATCTAATGAAAAAATTTGACGCTGTTGTGGTTTCTTGCGATGTTGGAATGAGAAAACCAAATCCAAAAATCTATAGGCTTACTACCAACAAACTCAAAATAAAGCCAAAAGAGGCAATCTTTATCGACAACCGCGAATGGAATCTTAAACCCGCAAAAAAACTCGGCATGAAAACAGTTCTTTTCAGAAACAACAGGCAAACAATTAAAGATATCGAAAATATTTTAGGATGACTCCCCACGAATTCCTTGAAAAACTTGAAACTGAATTAAAGATTTCAAAATCTTCTCCCCATACGATAAAAAATTACTTGCGGGCCAACAAAGAATTCTTTAGTTTTATCAAAAAAACACCCGAGACAATAACAGAATCAGACGTGAAAAAATATCTTGCGGAAATCTCTGAAAGATCTGCAATGTCTCTGATAGTTTTTCTTTCTGCAATAAAGTATGCCTTCCAAAATATTCTGAAGACGGACCCGACTGTGGGAATTCGGAGGCCCAAGCGGGAGAAGAGGCTCCCAACCGTACTGACGAAAGACGAAGTCAAAATTCTTCTGAAATCTTTTGAAAATAAGAAAAGCAAGCTCATGATATCTTTGATTTACGCGTGTGGATTCAGAGTTTCAGAACTTGTGAATCTTCGGATATCC
This sequence comes from Candidatus Woesearchaeota archaeon, assembly GCA_964468775.1. GTDB lineage: Archaea > Nanobdellota > Nanobdellia > Pacearchaeales > GW2011-AR1 > ASMP01. The sequence goes on along the minus strand of CAYXWJ010000001.1, from coordinate 16,654 downwards.
GATTTGGATTTTGAGGATGAGACGGGCCATGTGCATCAAGGAAAAGGAAAGAAAGACAGGATTTTCAATATCCCTAAGTTCTTAAGGAAGTCTCTCGAAAAGCGCGCGAAGATGCAGGCAGAACAAGGCCAAGAATACCTTTTCACCGGGCCTAACGGAAAGCTAACTGACAGAAATATTCAGAAAATAATAAAAAAAGCTGCAGTGAAGGCAGGCATAAAAAAAGACGTTCACCCTCACACGCTAAGGCACAGTTTCGCGACACATCTTCTTGAAAATGACGTTGACATAAGAAAAATTCAGGAGCTCCTCGGCCATGCAGACTTATCAACAACACAAATCTATACCCACATCTCCACAGAGGAGCTCAAAAAAATAAAAAGCCCTATAGATAATTTATAATGAAAACAAAATTAGCAACATTTGCCGGCGGCTGTTTTTGGTGTATGATTCAGCCATTCCAAAAAATTCCCGGAGTTCTAAAAGTAATTCCAGGATACACTGGTGGAGAAACCAAAAACCCAACTTACAAACAGGTTTCCTCTGGAAAAACAGGCCATCTTGAATCAGTACAAATAACATACAACCCTGAAAAAGTCAAATACGAAAAGCTTCTTGACACTTTTTGGCATCAGATAAATCCTGAAGATGAGGAAGGCCAATTCGCCGACCGTGGGGTGCAATATAAAACAGCCATTTTTTATCATGGCAAGGAACAGAAGTACAAAGCAGAGAAGTCAAGATTAGATTTGCAAAAAGCAGGAAAATTCAAAAACGTCGTAACAAAAATATTAAAAGCCAAAAAATTCTGGCCTGCTGAGCAATACCATTGGGACTATCCAGAAAAGCACCCTCTGCAATATAAAATGTATAAGAAATTCTCCGGCCGCGAAGATTTCATAAAAAATAACTGGAGAAAAAACGAATGAAAAATAAAAATAATCTGAAAAAACTAACACCGCTACAATATCATATCACCCAGCAATGCGGAACCGAACCTGCATTCAATAACAAATACTGGAATAACAAAAAAGAAGGAATTTACGTCGATGTAGTTTCTGGAGAACCTCTTTTCTCTTCGGCAGACAAATATGATTCTGGAACCGGTTGGCCAAGCTTCACAAAACCAATAAACAAAAAGGAAATAGTCGAAAAGAAGGATAATTCTCTCGGCATGATGCGAAGGGAAGTCAAGAGCAAGGCAGATTCTCATCTTGGCCATGTCTTTAACGATGGACCGAAAAACAAAGGCGGTTTAAGATACTGTATAAATTCAGCCGCACTAAGATTCATACCTAAAGAAGATTTAGAAAAAGAGGGCTATGGGAAATACAAAAAACTATTTAAAAAATAAAAAATTATTATTTCTGAAAGGAGGTTAAAATGATATCAGGATTTATCGACTGGTTTGTTCTTGTCTTGTCTGTTTTGATAATTGTGAAGATACTTTTCGTTGCATTTAACGCAAAGGGCTGGCTCTCTTTTGGGAAAAGGCTTTATTCCTCGCCGATTGTTCTTGTGCTGGCAGAGGCGATACTCGCGGCTGTTCTTTTCTACTACCTTTTGATGCAGATTACAATAGTTCAGATTATGGCTTCATTGGGGCTTGGCGCGCTTTTGACCGGAATCGTCTTTGCTGTTTATCCAAAAGAGACCATGGCGTGGGCAGGCAAATTTCTGAAAAGAAAAACAATTTTAGACAGGGCATGGCTTCCAATAATTCTTTGGCTCGCACTTGCGGTCTGGGCTCTTTCGGCTTTGCTTTAATAAATTTTTAAACTTCTTTTATTTTATTTTTTCATGAAATCCTTCAACGAGCGATGCTACACTCTGCTTAGAAAAGTCCCCCCTGGAAAAGTCACGACTTACAAAGAGATTGCGCATACTCTGCATACGAAGGCATATCGTGCAGTAGGAAATGCCATGAATAAGAATCCCTATTCTCCTCAGGTTCCATGCCATAGAGTTGTAAAATCAAACAGAGAGGTCGGAGGATTCGCCTCGGGAACCAAGAAAAAAATTTCAATTTTGAAGAAAGAAGGCATAAAAATTACCGGCGGAAAAATTAATCTTAAAAAATATTTATATAAATTTTAAAATGGATGAGACTGAAATCCTAAAAAAAGAGAATGAGCTCTTAAGAAGAGAGTTGGAGAAGTTGAAATCTGCGAGAGGTAACCAAAAGAAGGGTATGGTGAAAAAGGCAATTCGCGGGAAACCCATGTCCCGTGCGCCGTTTGGCTATGAAATTGCGGAAGGGAAATTGATTCCTGCACAGAATTTCAAGGAAATAGAAGAAATCTTTGAGGAATTTCTCAACGGCAATTTAAGTCTGCGGGCTCTTGCAGAGAAACATAAACTTTCTGTGAATGGCCTCAAAAAAATCCTAAAAAATTTCACATATATCGGCAAAATAAAATTCAATAATCAGATTTTCGAAGGAAACCATAAACAAATAATCTCTCCAACATTATTCAATCACGTTCAGAACAAACTCGAAAAATTAGGAATAAAATAATTATCTGTAAGATGTCTGCCTTTTCCTTCTTGCCTTGCTGTCGCCCGGCTTGTAAGCTTCCTTTCTTCTGACATCCGCAACAATAAGATTTCTGTCGTATTCTATATAGGCTTTTTCCAATTCTTGACTTTTCGTAAATCTTACAATTGCTCTTGCGAGCGCAACTCTTGCCGCCTCAATCTGGCCTTTCTCTCCGCCTCCGCGTGCATTTATAGCCACATCAAAATTGATTTTTCCAAGTATTTTTTCTGCGATTTTTAGGGGCTCTTCAAGTCTAAGCCGGTCAAGCATCTGAAGATTTTCATAATTCTTTTTGTTGAGCCTGACTTTTCCCGTTCCCTCTTTGATTACCGCTCTCGCGACAGACGTCTTTCTTTTTCCTGATGCTATGATTCTCATTTTCTTATCTCCTCTACCGAAATAAATTTACTTCCTTTTACTTTTCCTGAAACAACTTTCTTTTTATCCTCAAACTCTTTAGGAACGCCAACATAACATTTTATTCTCCCTAGCGCCTCTCTTCCTCTCCCTGACCTATGATCAGGAAGCATGCCCCTTATGGCCCTCTTAACAATTTTTTCAGAGTTCCTGGAATGCTTCGGCCCTTTATGGCCAGAGCCAACACGTCCGCGCTTTTCATGGAATTCCCTTTCTATGTTTTCTCTGCTGCCGGTTATGATTACCTTGCCGCAGTTTATAATGGCAATCTCTTCTCCCTTCAGCGCTTCTTTGGCAGCATAGCTCGCAAGTCTCCCCATCGTGGCGTTCGTCCCGTCAATTATTTTCATTTTAAAATCCTAATGCCCTTTGCAGAAGGGTTCTTTTTAATTTCATCAAGTATGTAATTTATTTCTGTCTTTTGTTTTAATAGTTTGTCTTTTGCAGCGCCCGAAAAATTCAGCGCTATAATTTTTGCCTTTTTTGTGACCTCGCCCTGAGACAAGATTTTTCCAGGCACGACGACATTTTCCCCATCTTTTATTTTTTCATTGAGCTCTCCAAGATTCAGGCTCAAAAGTTTTCTTCGCGGCCCGGAAAGAATCTCCGCCACTTTCAGCCAGCCAGGATTTTTCTTCGCAAGAATTATCGTCTCGACTAACTCTGAATTGCTTTTCTTCTGAACCTGTTTTCCGATTTTTGTCTTTGATTTCATTTTGATACGAGAAAGAGTAAAACTCCCGCTTACGCGTTAACTCGCGGTATAAAATTAAGCAGATTATGATTATTTAAAGGTTTTGATTGGTTTTGCAGGCAGACCCAGCCTTTCTCTAACGATAGGCAAATCTTTCTTTAGGAAATGGCCTCCTGCTGCAGGAATATGGCCGCCGCCGCCTGCATTTTTCAGGCCTTTCAAAAGATTCTCAAGGAATTTACTACAGTCAAATTTTCTATCCTGTCTTCGGGCACTTATTGTATAAAAATCTCCTCGTGGTAGCAGAATTATGAAAACTTTATGAGGGTCTCTTTCGGAAATTATATTCGCGACGATGGACTTCACCCCAAACTTAGGATTAAATCCAAAAAGATAACCTTCCTTAATTTTTTCTTTTTCTTTGTCAAATCTCCCAACTATTCTATTAATCTCGTCCCTAACCTCTTTGGCATGTTTTCCTAAATCATCTATGTCTCCGAACTTTCCTGCTTTAATATGATCATAAACCTCCTTATGGTTTTCTCCGAAATAGACTAGCGCCAGAGACAGGGTATACTGCAAGTCCCAGAATTTTCCGCTCTTTCTCATGTTGCCGTCTTTTTCAATCTCCAGATGATCGCCATACTTTTTCATTGTCGCAGCAAGCCACTTTTTCGGTTTAGTGTAAAAATAATCAGATATGCAAGTGCACGCGGCGAGCCAGTCCCATTTTTCAATATTTTTTATTTTAGAAAAAAGACTGTAACACATGTAGGTGGCACAATATCCCTGCGCTTTAATCAGTGTCGTTTTCTCTGAGCTCCAATCTGGAGATTCATGGTGGTCAATAATCAAAATCTCTGCAAATTCTTCCAGTCCCTTGATGAATTTCTCTTCATGGATATAAAGGTCCGTGATTATAATCTTGTTGATGCCCTCCTCTCTTAGGTTGGTTACCAAATCTTGGTTCAGTTCCATATAATTCACGAAATTGATTTTCACCGGCAGAATAAATTCATTTATAATCTTCGGAGAAGAAATTCCGTCCAAATCTGTATGGCTGACCAAAGCAACCTTATCATAATTTTTTATGCCTTTTATAAATCCCATAAATTTTTCTTCGCTTCCAATCTCAAGAGTCATCTCTGGTTTTATGTCCATAATTTTTTAGTATCGTAGTTTTCTTTTTACAGTGTAGCCTTTCTTTTTTGAAAGAAAAACCCAAATGCGGGAGACAGGATTCGAACCTGCGTAGGCACTAAGCCACAAGAGCCTTAATCTTGCCCGTTTGACCACTCCGGCACCCCCGCATAATATTCATAGAATTAACCTGCTTTTAAAATTTAAGCCTTGTCTATAAATTTGGAAAATTCCGACAGGTCTTTTTTTAATGCAGAAACTGACTCCGAAAACATTTTTTCCGGCGTGATTTGCCCGAAACTTTCTATTGAAATTATCATCTCTCCGGTGTTCCTGACCTCTGCCTTCTTTTTTGTCTTTTGCGCGATTCCTTCACAAACATCAGTAATCTCTTTCTTGAGATTGTCAGAAATTATTATCTTGTCTCCCTTCTCTTTAATCTCGTTGTTTGGGCAGATTTTTTTTATTTCCTCGTAAAGATTCTTGTCTAGGGCGACCTCTGTGCCATGCCTATAAAACATGATTCCTGGCGAAAACTTTGCATGCTCAGAACCAGTTCCTGGGCGCACATTCGCGACAATTTTCATCTCCTGGCCCTTTGCCAGCGTCGTGATTGGTATTTTATCATAAACAACTTTTATGTCCGTGCCCTTCATATCTCCAGAGTAAACATTCCCTTCTTTTTTTACTTCGAGTTTAAGCTTGGCCTCAGACTTTCCTGTGATTGCCTTGTCATATTTGAGGGGAATAAGCCCTATTCTATGCGCAACTGTTTCATCGTATAAAGCAGAATCATTTCTTGAAATCTCTGCAACATCCACTGCCATTACGGGAACATGATGTATGTATCTTCGGACAGCGTTCACAAGCGCCTCCACTATATCTGCCGAAAAAACAATCTGATTTTCATTTTTTTCTATTTGTTTCATTTTTTTCTATCCTGATTTTCGTATTTAAATTTAACTAATTAAGGCCTTCTTCCTCTCCGTCCGCCTTTCTTCTTCGGGCCGCCCCTTGGGTGCCTGGTAGTGTCAAGTATGTTAAGAATTTTAAATCCTTCCCTTGAAAGGCTTTTGATTATTGCATTCGCGCCCGGGCCGGGAGCAGGATTTCGTGTTTTTGCCCTTATCCTGAAATAAAGAGAACCGACATTTTTTTCCTTTAGGCTCTCCGCGATTCTTTTCGCGATGAACATTGCAATTGTAGGATTTGCCTTCAGTCGGCCGTGTTTCGTAACCATTCCTCCCGTGACTTTCGCGAGAGTCCTTCCTGACATGTCTGTAACATGAACTATTGTGTTATTGAATGAAGTGTAGATATTCACTACTGCCTCAGCTTTTTTCTTCTCTTTCTTTGGCTTGGCCTTTTTTTCAGCCGCTTCATTGTCTTCCTTCTTAATTTCTTCAGGCATTTTCTTCTCCTTCTACCTTTTTTTCCTTAGGTTTTTTAACTTTCTTAACCACTTCAATTTTTTCTTCAAGCTCAACAGGGACTATATATGAAGGGCTGTCGACAATCCTTCCATTGACTTTCACTTTCCTGTGCGTTATCATTTGTCTCGCGCTTTTTGCCGTTGTAGCAAGCCGCTTCTTAAGAAGAATTGTCTGAAGCCTTCTTTTTAGATAATCTTCTTTTTCAAGAGAAAGAACATCCCCAATGGAATTTACATTAAGACCCATTTTCTTGAGCCTCCCGAAAAGCGCACTTTGCTCTTCAGGCGCTGCAGCAATTAATCTCTTCGCTTTTTCTCTCATGGATTTAATTTTGGCTTCCGCACGCCAGATTTCTTTTTTATTCTTGAGTCCAAAATCTTTTTTTAGCTTTGCTTCCTCATCAATTCTTGGTTTGTCAAATGGCCTTTTCGGCCTAGAATATCTTTTGTGCTTCCGTTTCATTTCCTAACCTCTGTCTTCCTCGACTTCTTTTTAATTCCAGCACCCTTTCTTCTGTTCTTTCTGAAATTGCTCTTCGTCCTTTGGCCTCTTAAAGGCAACCCTGCACCATGCCTTATCCCTCTGTAGCTTTTTATTTTTTTCAATCTTTTTATGTCAAATTCTGTCTGCAGTTCAAGATCCGTTCCTATTTTATGCAAATTTTTTCCAGTCTCAAAATCAGAATTCCTGTTGAAAAGGAAATTTGGAAGCTCTGCATTTTTAAGGAAGTCAGAAATTTTTTTTATTTCCTCTGCAGACAGCGAGCCTATTCTCCTGTTTTTGTCCAAGCCAAGCTTCTTGCAGGCCGCATTAGAAATCGTCCATGAAACACCCTTGATTTTTGTCAGGCCCGAATTAAGTCTCGAATTTCCCTCTATATCTTCCGAGAGTATTCGTACAACTTTTTCTCCGTAATTTTCTTGTTTTCCCGTTTCTGCTTTCTGTTCCATCATCTTACGAACAACCTATATCTTTCATTTCCTGTGAGTTCTTGAAATATCCTTTTCTCTACCGCTTTCTCTGGGTCCGGAAGGTTTGCAATCCTTTTCTTCATGTCCTCAAAGCTTTCGAAGGGTTTTTCCTTTCTCTGCTTCAGGATTTCCTGCATGTGCTTTTTCCCGAAACCCGGAAGGAACTCAACCTGGTGGATTCTCTTGTTTATGGCCTCTGCCTTGTTGAAAAAATCCACAAATTTGTTCTCTCCTTCCTTGACAATTTGCTTTATAAATTCTTGCAATTGCGTTTTCGCAGATTCAGTAATTTTGTCCTTGGGAAGCCTTCCAAGAATGTAATAAATTTTGTCCCGCTTTCCGTCGCCAATGTAAACTTTTTCACCAATCTGCAAAGAAATGCCTCTTCGCGGAACCAATTCCAAGAGAGTTAGATTGTTCTCGCCGATGGCCTGGGCTACAGGCATCATCTTCTTCTCGAGCGGATAGCCGTTCGGCAAGTATTCCAGTATTATTGCGTGTTCTTCCTTTTCCATTTCTATTTGTATTCTTTGACAATATCAAGTATCTTTTTTGTTTCATCTTCGTCGAGTCCGACATCCGTAAAAATTTTATTCAGGTTCTCGCTGTTGTCCGGAAGCAAATCAATTATCTTGACCGCGTATTCCGGCTTCAGTTTCAAAAGGTTTAATGCTTCAAGCTTGTCCCTCATTTCTTTGGCGTCTTTAGGGGATATTTTCACAAATTTTTTTATGAAACCCTTTATCTCCGCGCTTTTTTCATCATCTCCTTTGATGTATTCAAGCGATTCAGACATGCTCATTGGCGTCATTTCTTTTATCATTTTGCGTTCTTTTCTAAGGGTTTTATTCTTTTAAGATGTATCGGTTCAATAAGGAATTTTTTCTCCTTGTTCTGGTCTTTTATATTAACAACATACGCTTTCCCCCGCCGAGATTCTATTGTTCCTGTTCGCCCCTGAATTCTCTTTGGAAAATTAGCGCTTATGGACAATTCCCTTACGACAGAGACATGGTCTCCTTTCTTCAGCGCCTGAAAGTATCTACTAAGCTGCAGCTTCCCTCGCGTCCTTATGCTTTTCTTTCTTGCCATGTATTTTCAAAATTCATTCTATTTAAAAAACTATCTTTTAGAATTATTCATCCATATTGGTGGAAACAAGGTCTCCTTTTTCGCGCGCGGCCTCCATATTTTGGATTATCGCACTGAACATCTTCTCGCCCCAGACTCCGACGCCGCACCGCTCACAAAAGTCTATCACACTGTCAGAGGAAACTTCTGTTCCGCAATAAATGCATTTTTTTGCCATCTCTTTTGAATAACTTTTAATCTTAGAACTGATAGTTTTTAAAGATTTGCCATCACTCATACCTCAATGCCTGCACCGCGCTAATTTTCGAGGCCCTCATAGCAGGGAAAACACCCGAAATTACTCCTGTCGCTGTTGCGAAAAGTATGCATCCTATGAAGAGCCATGGGGAATAGGCTGGCGTCAGAAACGACCATCCAATGCTGGCCAATATCTTCCCCGCAATGTCTGTGATAATATAGCCAAAGACAACCCCGAGTGCTCCGGCTAAAAATCCTAAGAAAGAAGATTCAAACAAAAATATCCCTAGTATGTCGGAGTTTTTTGCTCCCACTGATTTAAGGACTCCTATTTCTTTGAATCGCTCAAGGACGGACGTTATCATTGTGTTCGCAGTATTTATTCCAGACACAAGAACAGAGATCAACGCAATGAGGATTATGAATCCCACAATTATGTTCAGGACTGCAGCATAAGAATTGATAAGGCTCTGGAAAGATTGAACATAAAAATCTTCTTCGCCTACTTTTTCATTCCTTTCGTTTCTTAGGCTTCTTTGGATATTCGAGACGACCGCATCAATATTGTTCATGTCAACCTTAGCGACAAGCTCTGTGTAAGATGTGACACTAGGAAAAAGTTTTTTGAAATAGTCATTTGTCATGTAGACATTTGAATCGTCCTGGGGATTTCCTATTGGTGCCAGGAAGCCGACGACTTTCAGGCGCGTGCCGTTTATCTCTATCACCGAGTTTATGTCAAGGCCGTTTTTGAATATCTTCCCCGGAACCTGATAATTGTACCCAAGAACAACATCTCCCGTTTCTCCCGAATGAAGGAATCTTCCCCTGTCTATTTTGGCATTGAATGATTCAATCAATATCGGCGCCGAAGGATCGTAAGATGCGACATATGCATACTTCTGTTCTTCTCTGTAATTCACTTGCACGACTTTTGTGTAAGTCCCTGTGACCTGAAGCACTCCCGCGGCCCTTTTCACCGCCCTCAAATCCGCGTCTGTTAAGTTTACACCCGAATTCCCTGTGGCGCCCGAAAGCCCCTTTGCCATGATGAGGACCTTGTCTGCCGAGCCTCCCTGGGCAAGGCTCTGTGTGTAATTATACAGGCCCATCCCAAAGCTCAGGAATATGAAGATGGTTGTTATTCCAACGAGAATTGAAAAAACAGTCAAGAAGCTTCTCGCCTTTCTATGCCGCAAGTTTCTCAAGGAATATTTTATAGATTCTGAATTGATTATCATTCTCTAAGCGCCTCCACAGGATTTTGTCTTGCTGCATGAAGAGCAGGAATTATCCCTGCAATGCCACCGATTAAGAAACTGCCTGCAAGGACAGATACTATTAGTATCCAGTTGACTGTGATGGGGATGTTTCCATTTACTAAATTATTTATGCTTACTATTCCAATGATACCAATCATTTCTCCTGCAAATGCGCCGAGAAGACCACCTACAAGCCCAAGAAGACTTGATTCTACGAAGAACTGCTCAAAAATCTGCCTGTTGGTCGCTCCGACAGACTTCATGACCCCAATATCTCTGCGTCTCTCAAGAACAGAAGTTGTCATGGTGTTTACAATGCCGAGTGCCCCGATGAAAATAGATATGGATGCAATTATTGCTATGAAAATCTGGATTCCTCCTAGAACTGAGTTAACTTGGTCAAGAGAAGCCTGCGGCGTCGAGATCTGAAAATTCTCCGCATCTTTTTTTACATCTCTGCGCTTCAGCAGAAGATTTTCAATATCTGTCTTTGTCCTATTAATCGAATTTTTGTCCATTGGCTGGACCGCAATCATATCTACCTTGTTTCCGTAGTTGCTGATTTGGTCTAAGTCGTTCTGGTTCAGGTATACTACGCTATCTAGGATGAAACTTCCTTCTTTTTCCAGGACCCCCACAACCTGAAAACTTTTGTTTTGTATCAATATGGTATTCCCTGGAATTATCGGCTTTCCAAAATCTGATGATGCAGAATAAAAACTATAACCGACTACCACCTTTCCCACGTCACTGTCTTTTAGCAAGCGCCCTGCAGCGGGCTGAGCATCAATCTGGCTGTATATGAACTGCCTGTCCTGCCCTGAAGGGATATTTGTCGCGTATGTTAAGGCGATTTTTCTGTTGAATTCCACTTTCACAGGCACGATATCACGACCAATCGCACGTTTGACACTTGACAACTGGTTTATTGCAGTCACATCCGATTTTGTCAAAGGAACCACTGCCCCGCTACCGGGCGGCCCATTTGAAAGCCCCGACGCCTGCACTGTGATAAGGTCTGTCTGGCTGACACCGAATTGGCTGGCTACTGCCGCCTGCAGCCCATTCCCAAGAGATATTAGAGAAACAACGGCCGTGACACCGATAAAAATTCCAAGGAGAGTCAGCCAAGATCTTAGTCCACGGTGTTTAAGGTTCTTTACAGAAAGAGTGAAGGCATCTCTGAGCATTATTTCCACCCAGGTACAACCTTCTTCATTCTGCCATCAATGACCTTTGCGCCCTTTTTCTTTTTTATGATATTCTCAACTTTTCCGTCAAGAAGAGAATAAATCACCTCCGCGTGGTGCTCTGCAAGTTCCGGCTCGTGAGTTATCATGATTATGGTCTTTCCCTCTTTGTGCAGTTTGTCAAGATAGTGCATTACGATTTCTCCTGTCTTTGTATCAAGGTTTCCTGTGGGTTCGTCTGCGAGAATGACTTCTGGATCATTTGCTAGTGCACGCGCAATGGCAACCCTCTGCCGTTGTCCCCCTGAAAGCTCTCCGGGATAATGGTCCATCCTGTCTTCTAGCTCTACAAGCTTCAGGAGCTTTTCTGCACGCACTTCTCGCTCTTCAGGAGAAACACCCTGGAAAGTCATAGGAATCATGACATTCTCTTTTGCGGTTAGATTTGGAATAAGGTTAAAGGACTGGAATATGAATCCTATCTTTCTGCCTCTAATCTGCGCAAGCTCGGACTCAGAAAAAGTTGATATGTCTTCGCCGTCAAGGAAGATTCTTCCTCTTGTCGGAAAATCCAAACTTCCAACAAGATTCATTGATGTGGATTTGCCTGAGCCGGACGGCCCCATGATTGCGACAAAATCTCCCTCGTTCACTTTTATTGAAATTCCATCAACGGCCTTTACAACATTATTCCCCATAAAGTAAAATTTGAACACGTCTTTAAGCTCGATAAACACTGCTTTCTTGTCTCTCTTTTTAGTTTCTTTTCCCATTAAATGAAAATCGTAAAAATTATTTAAATTTTGCTCACGTTCTTCGACGCATCTCTTCCATTCTTTTCTTCTTTTTCTTTCTTCGGAAATACCAGAAGACCACGACTGCAATGATTATGATTAGTATAACCCAAAGGGTATAAGACCCTCCTCCCTGCGTCGGCAGATTGGTGAAATAGCTTGAGTCGTATGTTACATTTTTATCAATCGTTCTTCTAACTCCTGCGGGGTCTGTGTATGAAATCTCCAGGCTTATGTTCCCATTTGAAGGAGTTCCGATAAAGTCTGCTGTTGTGTATTCATTTGAGTCGAGATCTCCAACAATGTTTGTGTTCGCGCCCTTGACTTGAAGACTGTTCTGTTCTGGAATGGTCACAGTCACGGCCTTGACCCCGAATGTTGCGGTGTTCAGCACTTGGAACGTTATTGTTTGCGTTATAGGATCATAGTTGTTTACATAGACCTCGAAATCTGCATGGGAGTTCTGGATCGAGACATTAAATTGTTGGGATGTGAATCCGCTTGTTGTATTTGGTCCGGAAACACCTGGTTTGTAGAGGACAGTGACTTGTGCATTTCCATCCAAGGCTGCAGGATTCACATTAAGTGTTACAGGAATTGCCCAATAATTCTGATAATTTTGAGTATATGTGCTCCCCGGAAGAGTTCTCATACCATTATCTCCACTCTGCAAGGAGAATGCATACCCCGGCTCGATTTTGAATGTCGCACCGTTGCAGTTCACATCTTGAACACCGCTGACCTGAAAAAGGAGTTTTACGCTGTCTCCCTGAACTGCAGGATAAGGATCCTGATTAACTAGGGAAACTGCCAAGTTGCATGAGCTGGCAAAAATCCCTGCTATGCTTAATATGAGGATTGCCGAGGCGAATACAAACAAAAACTTGCTTTTCATCTAATATCAAGTTAGAAACTATATTTAAATGTTTTCTGAAATTGCCCAACCAAAACTTTAAAAACAAAGTTTAAGGCATATAATTATGATAATTCCTGTTCGATGCTTCAGCTGCGGAAAGCCGATTGGCCACCTTTGGGAAGAGTTCAAACAGCGTGTGGCCCAAGGCGAAAAGGCCGGAAAAGTTCTCGACGAACTCGGCCTCGAAAGATTCTGCTGCAGGTCAGTTTTCTTGGGCCAGGAAGATTACATAGAACTCATAAGCAAGTTCAAGAAGGCTTAATTCTCCATCTTGAAACATAGCCACAATTCTCACAGGTCACAGATTTCATTCCCTTCTTTATTCTTATTTTTGGACTTTTGTAAGGGGCAAGACATTTTTTGCAGAATTTTTTTCTTTGTGGGCCAAGTGAAATATTGTAGCTGGCGGCCAGGCGTTTTATTTTCCTGACCTCCTCAGGAGTTTTCTCTTTAATGTGCTCAAAGAAAAAATCAATCTTCTTTCGGGCCTCTGTTTTTGATATCTTTGATTTCATGGAATTCTGAAGAAAGATAAATATAAAAATTTAAGCAAGACAGCTTGATGATTTCGCTTCTTGTCGGAAACTAACGTCATCAACATAAGCTGCTTAGCTTCCGTGTTCGGAATGGGAACGGGCGTTTCCAGCTTACTATGGCCGTCTTAGAATTTCGAGATTTTCTTGTTTTATAAACCTTTTTATATGCAAAATTTCTGGTTTAATCGTGTCAGTCAAGCGGGCGTGCCGGAGCGGTCAAACGGGACAGACTCAAGATCTGTTGGCTTAGTGCCTACGAAGGTTCGAATCCTTTCGCCCGCACTCCAGCCCGGGTAGCTCAGCCTGGATTAGAGCGATTCCCTCCTAACTTCATAAAATTTTGGGGCGAGGAATAGGTCGCAGGTTCAAATCCTGTCCCGGGCGTAGCACAAACTTTAAAATCCACAAAATAACTAACTATTATATGCGCTGGTAGTATAGTGGTTAGTATCTCTGCCTTCCAAGCAGATGGCCCGGGTTCGACCCCCGGCCGGCGCATACCAAAAATGGAAGAAAACGAAACAAAACAAAAAAGAAAATTCACAGAAAGATTTGGAAATTTTCATAACAAACATTACAAAACATTGTTGATAATCCCTGCAATAATCCTTTTAGTCTTCGCGATTTATATCGGTGTTTTTTATGCCCATAACGGAGATTTTATTCACAGAGACATCTCCTTGACGGGTGGAACTTCCGTCACTCTTTACAACACGACAGATTCAGCCGCAATGACTGCCGCGCTCTCCCCAAAACTTGAGGGTCTCACAATAAGGACAGTTTATGATTTAGTCACGCACGAACAGAAGGGAATAATTTTGGAAACTGAATCCGATGCGAACACGACACGCACTGTCCTTGAAAATTATTTGGGATACAATCTCACCATAGCGAACAGCAGCTTCCAGTTCAGCGGGAGCTCTTTAAGCCAAAGTTTCTTCAGCCAGCTTCTCTTTGCAATAGTCACTGCATTCTTGTTCATGGGCTCTGTTGTTTTTCTTATATTTGGCAAGAAATGGAAAACAAAACTTCTCGTCAGCGTGATATCTCTTATTCCAGCCTTTGCATTTTTTGCATTTGGCTCTTCCATAAATTTTGCGATAATCCTTTCATTACTGGCTCTTGCGGTAAATTTAGTATTTTATTTCTTTTATAGCATCCCGTCGGCAGCAGTCGTTCTTTCTGCATTTGCGGACATATTCATGACCCTTGCCGTTTTTGATATTTTCGGGATGCAAATGTCAACTGCTGGAATTGTCGCGTTTCTGATGCTTATTGGTTATTCTGTTGACACGGACATCCTTCTTACAAATCGCGCATTAAGGAGACACGAGCATAGCCTGAATGAAAGAATTTACTCTGCATTCAAGACAGGAATGACGATGACTCTCACTTCTTTGATTGCCATCGCCGCAGCACTTGTATTAACTTATTCATTCTCTACAGTTCTTGCCTCAATTTTTACCATTCTTGTAATAGGTTTGCTTTTTGACATGTTCAATACATGGATAACAAACGCCTCGATAATTAAATGGTATGCTATAAAACATGAAAATTAAACTGACATGGAGAATTTGGCTCTTGATAATCTTCATAGTTTTATCACTATTGTCCATCTTTAATTTCTCAGGATTCTTCGAGCACGGAGTCATAATCTCTTCAGTGACTCCTAATTCCACAGCCTCCATACAGGGGCTTAAACAAGGACAAATAATAACGGCAATCGACGGGAAAACAATAAATTCTGTCCAGGATTACACCAACGCCTTTTTGGGACAGTTCATATCGAATCAGTCAGAGAAAATGACCTTCACGACAAACTCTGGGAATGTGATTTATTATTCCAATGAACCCCCCAATATAACTGTTTCAGGAATATCGAAAACAAATCTTAAGATGGGATTGGATGTTGTTGGGGGCGCCAGGGCACTTGTAAAGGCGCAGAACCAAACTTTATCCTCTTCACAGGTGCAGGACTTGGTTGCAGTCACTCAAAATAGATTGAATGTTTTCGGACTTACTGATCTTAGTGTTAGGCCTGTATCTGATTTGCAGGGAAACAACTACATGAGCATAGAAATCGCCGGCGCAACTCCAAGCGACCTTGAGAATCTTATTTCGCAGCAGGGTAAGTTCGAGGCAAAGATTGGGAACCAGACTGTTTTTGTTGGCGGCCAAAACAAAGATATCTCTTCTGTTTGCCGAGCCGGCCAGTGCCAGAGTATAAACAATCCTGTACAACAGAGTGATGGAACTTATGTTGCGCAGTTCTATTTTCAGATAACCTTAAGTCCTGAAGCAGCGCAGAGGCATGCCGCCATAACGAAGAATCTTACAATAAATGCCTCAAACCCCCAATATTTGTCAGAGCCTCTTGATTTATATGTTGACGGAAAGTTGCAGGAATCTCTTCTTATCAGCAAGGATTTGCAGGGCCAAGTGACGACACAGATTCAAGTACAAGGCACAGGCTCGGGTGCGACACCACAGGACGCAGTCACGGCAGCGGAAGACCAAATGCACAAGCTCCAGACAATTCTCATAACCGGAAGTCTTCCTTACAAACTTCAGATTATCGAACTTGATACAGTCTCCCCCACTCTTGGAAGCGACTTCACAAATATAATACTCATTGCAGGAATAATAGCTTTGATTGGGGCATCTCTTGTCGTATTGATAAGGTATAGAGATTTGAAATCTTCCCTTGCCTTGATTCTTACAAGCCTCTCTGAAATTTTAATTATCCTGGGAGTGGCTGCATTGATTCAATGGAATCTTGACTTGCCTTCTATAGCAGGGATTCTTGCGACAATAGGAACAGGGTTTGATGACCAGGTTGTTATTCTTGACGAAACGCATCATGAGAAATTCTTGAGCCTGAGGCAGAGACTTAAGCGCGCATTTGCGATAATCTTAGGGGCCTACTTTACTGCATTGGTTTCAATGCTCCCTCTTCTCAAAGCAGGAGCAGGGCTTCTTCAGGGTTTCGCAGTAACAACCATGATAGGGATCACAGCGGGAGTCTTTGTTACAAGGCCGGCATTCTCCGACATTGTGAGAAAATTAGTAGAACGTCATGAATAATTCTCTTTAAAGCGAATTCACAAAGAATAAAAATGAAAAATGTTTCTTGGTTAAATGGAAGAGATCTTATCTGAAGAAAAAAACGAAGTTAAAGAAGTGTTTAGTAGGATAAGGAAAAGAGATTTTTCAGGGAATGCAGGACAAGCAATAAAAAATTCGACATACCAACTGGCACAAAATATTTTTATGAAAGTTGGTTCTCTTGTTTTTACAATAATAATTGCAAGGCTTTTGATGCCTCAGCTTTTCGGGCTTTACAGTCTTGCGCTTTCAACTATTGTCTTGTTTGGTGCCTTCACGGACATGGGGATTGGCTCTGCAGTCATAACCTTTATCTCAAAAAACCTCG